>NZ_JBNHGE010000002.1:0-237336 GCF_059090935.1 Arthrobacter sp. Y3223166
TCGGGTTACCCGAAAGGTCCCGGATGCCGCCGGTCAGCTGCACGGTGTAGGTGCGGTTGGCCAGCAGGTTGGCGGGGTCGAGGGTAGCCGTCCGGGTCGCGTCGTCGTAGCTGACGGTTGCGGTCACTGCCGTGCCGGCCGCGTTGGTGACCCGGAAGGTGGTGCCGTTGACTCCGGTGACCGGTTTGCTGAACGTGGCGGTGATGTTGCTGTTGGTGGCCACGTTGGTGGCGTTCACCGCCGGGGTCCGTTCGGTGATGACCGGCGCGGCTTCGGTGGTGAAGCTCCATGTGGTGGCCGTGATCGGGTTACCCGAAAGGTCCCGGATGCCGCCGGTCAGCTGCACGGTGTAGGTGCGGTTGGCCAGCAGGTTGGCGGGGTCGAGGGTAGCCGTCCGGGTTGCGTCGTCGTAGCTGACGGTTGCGGTCACTGCCGTGCCGGCCGCGTTGGTGACCCGGAAGGTGGTGCCGTTGACTCCGGTGACCGGCTTGCTGAACGTGGCGGTGATGTTGCTGTTGGTGGCCACGTCGGTGGCGTTCGCCGCCGGGGTCAGTTCGGTGATAACCGGTGCGGCCTCGGTGGAGAAGTTCCACGTAGTGGCCGGCAGGGCATTGCCCTGCAGATCCCGGATGCCGCCGGTCAGCTGCACGGTATAGGTGCGGTTGGCCAGCAGGTTGGCGGGGTCGAGGGTAGCCGTCCGGGTCGCGTCGTCGTAGCTGACGGTTGCCGTCACTGCCGTGCCGGCCGCGTTGGTGACCCGGAAGGTGGTGCCGTCGACTCCGGCGACAGGTTCGCTGAAGGTTGCGGTGATGTTGCTGTTGGTGGCCACGTTAGTGGCGTCCGCCTCCGGACTGCGCCCGGTCACCGATGGAGCCGGTCCGGCAGTGGTGAACGACCAACTGGTGGCAGCGAGTGGGTTGCCCGCCGCGTCCCGGATGCCGCTGGTGAGCGCAACGGTGTAGACCGTGTCGATCGCCAGGTCCGCCACCGGGTCAAGCGTCGCCGTTCGGGTCACTGGATCGTAGGTCACTGTGGCGGCGGTCGGTGCCGTTGCTTCCGCGGCCGTCAGCGTGGCCGTTGTCCCGGAGATGCCTTGGACGTCCTCGCTGAAGGTCGCCGTGATGTCGACCCCGACGGCCACGCCGGTTGCCCCGTCAGCAGGAGCGCGGTCCGTCACCGTGGGGCCTTCGGTATCGGTCAGCTCGATGGTCTGGTCGGCAAACCGGAGGCGCTCGACATTGGTGATGGTGTCGGTGCCGTCGTCCCCGCTGCCACGGACGTGCGCCACGGTCGTGACTCCGTCGACGGTGGTGATGTCGTATTCATCGAGCGCGCCGGAGAAGTTGGCGGTGTCGATGTCGGTCGGAGCCGCACTGTTGAGGATTTCCCGCACGATGACGACGTCGCCCGGGTCGATCCGGCCGGCCATAATATCGGCCTGGATGGTCTTCAGGCTGGTGACTGACCGCAGTTCAGCGCCCTGAGCGTCGCGTACGCTGAGCCGCACGTTCAGCCACTTGTCGCCGTCGATGACGTCATCCGCGCCGTTGCCCCAGATCTGGTCGCTCCCGGAGCCGCCGATGATGATGTTGCCGGCGCCGAACTCGGTGGCACCGGCGGGCAGCAGCTCGGCCAGGCCGGCAATCCGCTTGATGCCCTCGGCGTCGAGCGTATTGCTGAGGCCGGGCACCGCCACCTCGTTGTCGGGATCGGCCGGAATCACGTCATCGCCGCGCAAGACGTCGTCCTTGTCCCAGCCGGAGAGGGCCTCGACCAGCAGGAACCGGTCCTTGAGCGCGTTCGGGCCCTCCACGATGATCATGCGCATATCGGAATCGGCTGCCTCGACCGACCGGGCGTGGGTCACCCAGTCGAAGCCGTAGACGCCGTGATTGCGCTCGATCCCGGGACCGGCGACCATGACGTCGTCACCGCCCTCGGCATCGTAGTCGTCCTCGCCGCTGTCGCCGATGAGGACGTCGTGGCCGGGGTTGTTGATGTCGTCGAAGAACGGGGCACCGCTGTCGCCCTGGAGCAGGTCGTTCGCGTTGCCGCCTTCTTGCCAGTCATCGCCGCCGCCGCCGAACACCGTGTCCGGTCCGTCGCCGGCTATCACGAGATCATTGCCCTCGCCGGCGAAGGTCTGGTTGCCGTTGAGTCCGCCGTTGGAGAAGTCGTCTCCGTCGCCGGACATGATCACGTCGAGTCCGGGACCGGCGTCCATCGCGTCGTTGCCCGGCCCGCCCTTGATCACGTCGTCCCCGTGGGAGTCGGTGATCCGATCGTTGCCGGCGCCGCCCAGGAGGGTGTCCGCGCCGTCGTTGCCTTCGATGATGTCACTGCCGCCGTTGCCCCAGACGGTGTCGTTGTCGACGCCGGCCCAGATCCGGTCCGTCCCGTCTGCGCCGTCGGCATCGTCCTTGCCGTTATAGGTCGCCTGGGCGTTGAGGCCCGAGCGGTCCACGCTGTTGATGACGCGGTAGCGGATGGTGCCGTCCGCCATGCGGAGCAGCAGTGCTGACTCGTCGCAGGCCGAGGCGGGATCATCGGCCACATTGTTGCCCGTGGTGCCGGTGATGTTGCCCATCTCGAACTCACAGTCGGCGACGCCGAAGACGTCGGCCTTGAGCGCGGAAGCGTCGGTATTGCGCATCACCAGCTCGGCCATGGAGTTGCCTTCGAGCTGGGCCCGCAGGTTCAGGCCCGAGGTGCGGGACAGGTAGTAGAGACGGTCACCGTCCTGCAGGTCCGTCATCTGGCGTTCGAAGATGTAGTTGAAGGTGGAGCCGAGCAGCCCGCCGAAGAGATTCTGGGCTTCGGCCAGGCCCCCCACCCACAGATCGACCGTGTCCAAACCGGTCCTGGAGGCGCCGCCGTCGTTCTCCCACTCCCCGTTGCTGTTGACGAAATCGTAGGCATCGGCCGGAGTTTCGGCCGCCGGGTCGGGGCTCATGTCGAAGAGTTTCTGCGCCGCCGCGCGCTTGGCCTCGATGCTCGTCGCCCCGGTGATGCTGGGATGCGTGCCGTAAGCGGCCATAAAGTTGACCACCGAATCCGGATGCTTCAGCGCCTGCCCGAAGTCCACCCAGCTGCTGTAGGGCTTCAGGGACGACTCGCTGGTCTTCGCGTAGAGGTCCTTGCGGAAATTGTTCAGCGACGGGACGCCGGTCTCCCGGCCGCGGGCGATGTTGAGCGCGGCCAGGTCCAGGGGCAGCCCGAGCACGCTGTTGCGCAGCGTGTCGGTGACGAACTCGTCGAGCTCTGCGCCCACCTGGTCGGTCATGCCCATCGCGATCGCGCCTGCCGCCTGCTCGGGCGTCATCGTGCTGTCTCCGTTGGCGTAGTAGGCCGGTGGATTCAGGAACGCGTCCAGCAGCGGGAGGCCGATGTCGGCTCCGCTGTTGGTCTTCCGATCCACGGTGTCCGTCAGCATGGAGTGACCGAACCGGTAGGTCGCGTGGGCAAACTCCGCCTCGATCGCCGGGTCGATCGCCGTGTCCGACTGGGTGAAGACGTTGAAGGGATTGATGCCCGGCTGGATCTTTCGAGCGAAGTCCTCGAAGACGATGTGCTGGTACTCCATCTCCGTCACGAACCGTGCGGCCTGGAAGAGGCGCTCCCCGTTCCATTCGCCGTTGGGCAGCTTCCACTCGTTCAGGTCCAGGTTCAGGGACGTCAGCAGTTCTTCCATGTAGGTGACCAGCCGGTTGTGCTCCGAGTGGAAGACCTGGTGGACGGCGGTGAGGCCGATGTTCTCGTTCAGGCGGCCGTCGCCGCCAACGAAGTGCGCGTCGAGCATTTCGTCGTCGTACGTGCCCGGGTCCTGCCGGCCGCTGGTGGGCGTGATGCCGCCGTCCCCGTCGGGTGCCAGGGCCGCGCCCCGCGAGTCGAACGGTGCCGCGAAGTGGGAGATGTCGTCCAGGAACGCGATGCCGATCCGCTGGACATCCGCCGGCGGCGCGACGGGGTTCTCCAGGTTCCCTTCCACGAACTGCTTGTCCTGCGTGATGTACTGCGGCAGCCCGTTGGGGCCGCGCAGGAAGCGCCCGTACTGGTCGGTGGCCAGCATCGGGATGTTCACGACGTCGGCGTCGGAGAGCTTCAGGCCGAGCATGGACTCGGCCTGCGCCTTGATGTCCGCCCAGGTGGCCATGCCGCCGGGTTCGCCTTCGGCCAGTTCGCCGGTCGAGACCGGGTCGCCGTCCTCGTTGAGCTCGTACTCCCGGAGGAAGACGTGATGGGACGGATTCGACGAGTAGGTCTGGCTCTGGTCAACCCACGGAGAGTCCGTGTTCGTGGCGTTCTGGACGTCGTCGTCGGTCCCGAGCTTGCCGTCGGGGCCGGGCTGGTTCTCCGCCCGGTTGAGCAGCATGAAGTTCGTGGGCGAGCCCTCGACGTACAGCGGATCGTCCTTGGCCAGCGGCATCATGACGACGTTGCTGGTCTTCTTGGTGAAGTCGATGCCGTGGTCGAAAAACTGGCCGAAGAGGGCAAAGAAGCCGTTGTAGGGCGGCGAGAGCCCGAAGTCGGTGGTGACATTCGGGATGTCGAGTGTCTCGCCGTCGGGAACACAGTTCAGGGGCAGCCCCTCGTCGTCGCAGGGGACCGCCGTCGGGCCGTCGTTCACCGTCCGGTGCGCCTTGCCGGCCGCGGCGATCGCGGCCGGATTGGTGGAGGTCTGGTCCACGATGACGTTGCTGACGAAGCGCGGGTCCGCGTCCCGGATCATCGGAACGTTGACCGACTTGTACGACTGCCCGCCGGCGGTGGCCCGCCATTCCGGTTCTGCCAGCCGCGGGAAGGGCAGGCTGGCGGCGCCGAAGTGCCCTTGGTTGGGCACCAGGTTGTTGTCGGACCCGTCCACCGTGCGCAGCCCGTAGGGCAGCAGCGGATTGGCTATTTGGTTGGGGCCGGGGCCCAGGAGCGGCTGGCCCGGCACGGGTTTGCCCTCGGCGTCTTCCTTGGTGGCGTGGTTTTCCGCGATCTTGATTTGCTTCAGGATGAATCGCATGTCCCCGGCATTGAGGGTCAAGCCTTGGCCTACCGGCGCTGCCAACGCCGCGGGGGCGAGGGCGGAGGGCAGCACGCCCGCGCCCAGCACCAGCGCGGCGAGCCCGGCCGTAACTTTCCGGGGGAAGGATGGCCTCCCCTTGTCGGCACGTTCGGTGCCCCTCCTCGGTTGTGGATCGGTTGGTGCAGTAAACACGGTGACTCCCCTAGTCGAGTGATGTGTGGCTGGCCACAGCATCCGACGAGGACCTTGGGGAAATCCTTGAAGGCTCTTTCCGTCTACTTCCGGGCAGGAAAAAACCGGCCCCTTGCCCCCGGGCCTCCACGTGGAAGGCCGGGGGACAAGGGGCGGGGCGGCAGGCGGGCGGGGCGGTAGGCCCTCGGGGCGGCAGGCCCTCTAGACGGTCAGCTGCCGCTTCGAGGAGATCACACCCGTGTCGAAGCCGGCCAGGTGCAGGCCGCCGTGGAAGCGGGCGTGCTCGATCTTCACGCAGCGGTCCATCACCACGTTTAAGCCGGCGGCCTCGGCCTGGGCCGCAACCTCCTCGTGCCAGGAGCCCAGTTGCAGCCAGAGCGTCTTGGCGCCGACGGCCAGGGTTTCCTCCAAAACGGTGGGCAGGTCGTCGTGCCTGCGGAAGACATCCACCAGGTCCGGCACCTCGGGCAGGTCCGCCAGCGACTTGTACACCGGCTGACCCAGGATCTCCTTCGCCACCGGGTTCACGAAATACACCTTGTACGGCGAGCTGGACAGCAGGTACGTGGCCACGAAGTAGCTGGCCCGGCTCGGCTTGTCCGAGGCGCCGACGATGGCGATGGATTTGGTGTTGCGTAGGATGTTCAGACGCTCCGCGGCGGACGGGCCGATCCAGGTGCGTTCGGGTGTCGCGGTCACTTGGCGGCTCCTTCTTCGGCTTCGATCAGTTCTTCGACGGACTCGACTACGCGCGTTCCGGGCTCTGTCCGGGGGGAGCGCTCCGCCGGGATCGCGCAGGACTCGCCGGCATAGCTGGGCGAGGCGAACTCGGAGCTGTCGAACGCGGCGTCCTCATGGTCGCGGCTGGGGCCGTGCTCGGCGCCGGCCTGCTGCGAGGCGGCCAGCGCCTGGTCCAGGTCCCAGAGGATATCGTCCACGTCTTCCAGGCCCACGGAGATGCGGATCAGGTCCTCGGGCACGCCGGCGGCCACGAGCTGGTCGGCGGTGAGCTGCTGGTGCGTGGTCGATCCCGGGTGCAGCACCAGGGTGCGGGCGTCGCCGATGTTGGCCAGGTGGCTGGCCAGCTGCAGCGACTCGATGAACTTCTGGCCCGCGGTGCGGCCGCCCTTGACGCCGAAGCTGAACACGGATCCCACGCCCTTGGGCAGGTACTTCCGGCCCCGCTCGTAATGCGGGTGCGCGGGCAGGCCGGCGTAGCTGACCCAGGAGACGCGCTCGTCGGCTTCCAGCCATTCGGCCACGGTGCGGGCGTTGGCCAGGTGCTCGTCCATCCGCTGGGCCAGCGTTTCCACGCCCTGCAGCAGCTGGAACGCGGACTGCGCGGACAGCGACGGGCCGATGTCGCGCAGCTGCTCGGACCGGAGCTTGGTGAGGAAGCCGTACTCGCCGAAATTGCCCCACCAGGACACGTTGCCGTAGCTGGGCACCGGCTCGGTCATCTGCGGGAACTTGCCGTTGCCCCAGTTGAAACGCCCGGATTCGACGACGACGCCGCCCAGGGTGGTGCCGTGGCCGCCCAGGAACTTGGTGGCGGAGTGGATCACGATGTCCGCGCCGTGCTCGATCGGTCGGATCAGGTAGGGCGTGCTCAAGGTGGCGTCGACGACCAGGGGGATTCCGGCGTCGTGCGCCACAGCGGCCAGGCCGGCGAGGTCCGCGATGTCGCCCGACGGGTTGGCCACGATCTCCGTGTAGACGGCCTTGGTGTTCTCGCCGATGGCCGCGGCGAAGTCGGCGGGGGCGTTGGAGTCGACGAAGGTGGTCTCCACGCCGAACCGGCGCAGCGTCACGTCCAGCTGGGTGATGGTGCCGCCGTAGAGCTTGGACGAGGCCACGATGTGGTCGCCCGCGCCGGCCAGGGCCGCGAAGGTGATGAACTCGGCGGCCATGCCCGACGACGTCGCCACCGCGCCGATGCCGCCCTCGAGCGAGGCGATGCGCTCCTCGAACGCGGCGACCGTGGGGTTGCCGATGCGGGAGTAGATGTTGCCGTACTTCTGCAGTGCGAAGAGGTTCGCGGCGTCGTCTGTGTCCTTGAACACGAACGAGGTGCTCTGGTAGATCGGTACGGCCCGGGCACCGTGCTCGGCGTCGGGCGTGCCGCCGGCGTGCAGGGCGCGGGTGCGGAAACCGAATGTGCGTTCAGCCATCAGGCGCTTGCTCCTTCAAAACTTGGGTTCCCGGGCAATGACGTCCTTGGCGGCGCGGGCGCCGTCGGGATCAAAGATTGCTTGCGCTCTCTCCATCGCTTCTGGCGGTAGCACCTTTCCGGTGGCGTCCGGATGGTTGCTGCGGTGTCAAAGAGCCAGATCTCTCAACCGCTCGGGATGGTCCCGTCCATTCTCGCAACCAACCGCCGCGGCAGCAAAGAATGTTGAGCCGCGTTGCGTCCGGGGTTGGGGCGCCCGTGCTTGCGGCGGGCGCCTTGCGGTCGCCCGGCTTGTGAATGCCCGGCACGACGGCGGTGCCGGCCGCTCGCGGTCCGCCGCGCAATGCCCTGCTTGCGAATGCCCGGACGACGGCGGTGCCCGCCGCTCGGCGGCACGATCTTCGCCTGGCCCGCTGAGGAGGGACGTTCCCGCGTCCGGACAGTTCACCGTAGATTGGGTCTATGGCTGAACTTTCGGCGCTGCAGCGCCTCGCGGGGAAACATGGCGTTGGCATTACCTTCCATGGCTGGGACGGGGGCGAGAAGACAGTCAGTGAGGCAACGCTGGTTTCCGTCCTCACCGCGCTGGACGTCCCCTGTGCCACCGACGACGATGTGACGGCTTCCCTCCGAGCCGCTGAACTGGTACCGGTGCAGCGCACGCTGCCGCCCGCCGTCGTCGTCCGCCAAGGCACCGCCACCGAGGTTCCGGTCAACGCGCCGCCCGGCGTCCGTCCTCGGGTCCGGATCCTGCTGGAGGACGGCTCCCGGCGCGACGTCGAGGTGCTGGCCGGCGGGTCGGAGGATGCGGAAGGTGCCCCGCCTGTTCGTTTCACGGCGGTGGTGCCGGCCGACATCCCGCTGGGCTGGCACACGCTGGAGGTAGCGGAACAGTCGGAGGGGATCGAGTCTGGGACCGGTGCGGCCCCGGCCCAGTCGGAGGCGATGGAGCCCGGAACCGGCGCGGCCGCGGAACCAGCCGACAGCGAGGCACGGTGCGCCCTCGTGGTCACCCCGCGGCGCCTGACCACCGCGGACCGCCTGCCCCGGACGTGGGGGTTGATGGCACAGCTGTACTCCGTGCGCTCGCGGTCCTCCTGGGGCATCGGCGACCTGCATGACCTGGCCAGCCTCGCCGGGACGGCTGCCGCGAAGGGCGCGGGGTTCGTCCTGATCAACCCGCTGCACGCGGCGCAGCCGAAACCGCCGGTGGAGCCCTCGCCCTACCTGCCCTCCACGCGCCGGTTCGTCAATCCCCTGTACCTGCGGGTCGAGGACGTGCCCGAAGCCAGCGGCGTCCCGCTGGCCAACAACTTCCACGACGCGAACCTGGACGCCGTCATCCTGGACCGCGACCCGGTTTTTGCGGCCAAGCTGCAGGCTCTGGAAACGGTCTTCGCGGTGCCCCGGTCCGCGGAACGGCAGCAGCGGTTCGAAGCCTTCCGCGCGCAGGAAGGCGAGGGGCTGGAGCGGTTTGCCCTGTGGTGTGCCATGGCCGAAACTGTTCCGGCCGGGGCACCGGAGTGGTCCGATGCCGCTTTCGTCGAAGCACAGCGGAGCGAGCTGAAGGACCGCATCGAGTTCCATCAATGGCTGCAGTGGCTGTGCGACGAGCAGCTCGAGGCGGCGCAGGGCAGCGCCCTCGACGCGGGAATGAACATCGGGATAGTGCACGATCTCGCCGTCGGCGTCCATCCCACCGGCGCCGATGCCTGGACGTTGCAGGATGTGCTGACCCCCGGCATCTCCGTGGGTGCGCCGCCGGACATGTTTAACCAACAGGGCCAGGACTGGTCACAGCCCCCGTGGCATCCGCACCGCCTGGCCGAATCCGGCTATGTTGCCTACCGGGACATGCTGCGGACCGTCCTGCGGCACGCCGGCGGCATCCGGGTGGACCATATCCTGGGGCTGTTCCGGCTGTGGTGGATTCCCGCCGGCAGCCCTCCCGGCGAAGGCGCCTACGTGTACTACGATCACGAGGCCTTGATAGGCATCCTCGCCCTGGAAGCGGAACGGGCCGGCGTCGTCGTTATTGGCGAAGACCTCGGGGTGTTCGAGCCGGGCGTGCAGGACTACCTGGCCGAGCGCGGCATCCTGGGGACCTCCATCCTGTGGTTTGAGTACGAGGACGGCAGCCCCCGCGCACCCGAGCGCTACCGCCGTTCCTGCCTGACCAGCGTCACCACGCACGACCTGCCGCCTACCGCCGGCTACCTGGCGGGCAAGCACGTGGAGTTGCGCGAATCGCTGGGCCTGCTGAACCGGCCGGTGGAGGAGGAACGGGCTTTGGACCAGGCAGCCCAAGAGGCAGTGCTCTCCACGGTGCGCTCGCGGGTGCCGGCCGCCCCACCGCACGACGACGGCGCCGGCCCCGCCGCCGAACAACGCACCGTCGAGGCGCTGCACGCGTTCATCACGCAGACCCCCTCGGTGCTGCTGGGCGTTGCGCTCACTGACGCTGTGGGGGAGCTTCGGACCCAGAACCAGCCGGGCACCGCGGACGAATACCCGAACTGGCGGATTCCGCTGGCCGGGCCGGACGGGGCGTCGGTCCTGATCGAGGACCTGGCCGCCAACGAGCGGTTCGACTCGCTGGTGCGCGCCCTGGGTCAGGACTAGGCGGGTCCACGCCGAGCCGGGAAGCCTCTCGCGACCCCGCCGGCGCGTCGCACCGGCGTCGGCCGGGGCTCCCCCTTGGACGGACGCGGAACGCACCGGCGTCGGCCGGGGCTCCCCCTTGGACGGACGCGGAACGCACCGGCGTCGGCCGGGGCTCCCCCTTGGACGGACGCGGAACGCATCGTCGCCCGCGTCGAATGGCCGTGCGCCCTGCCAAGGAACGGGGGCTGCTGAACGTGACCAGTTGTCCACCTTCAGCAGGAACTGTCCGTGTCTTGGAGCGGGGTCTGGCGCTGACTAGGACAAACGCAGAAGCTTCCCGCAAAACGTGGAGAGTCCCGCGGCGTGGCCGGGTCTCTGCAGCCGGGCAGCAGCACGTTGTCCACAGGGAGTGCGGGGATCTAGCTGTCCGCCGCCGCAGCCTGCATGCTCGTGGTCATGGATGAGGTGATAGCTGGTTACGTTGAACGGCGCGGTGGAACACTCCCAACCGGCGAACTGGCGCGCTGCGGTTTCAGCCGAGACCAGATCAAGGCAGCCGTCAAGAACGGCGCGATCACTGTGCTCCGCCAAGGAATCGTCGGTACGGAGAAGGCCGATGCGAACGTACGCGTCGCCGTGCTGGCCAACGGATTGATTACCTGCATTTCAGCGGCTCGGGAACTGGGGCTTTGGACGATCAAAGACCCGGATCAACTGCACCTGTGGACGCTTCACAGCCGGCAGCCGCCGTCCACTGTGAAGCACCGGGGCGAATTGCTGGGGAGGCAGCGGCCTGGGAGCTATGTGAGCATTTTGGACTGCGTACTGCATGCCATCCGATGCAGGCCGCGGCTGGAGGCGTTGGTCGTAGCGGAATCGGCCGTGCGCAGGGGTGTCGTTACCAAAGCCGAACTGGTGGAGCGGCTTCCAGGCAAACGCAACGGCATGCGTCGGGCCGTCGTTCTGAGCATCGGTGACGACGCCGATTCGCCGCTCGAGATTATCGCCCGCGACCTGTTCCGCACGGTCGGGCTTCGGGTGGAAACCCAGGTGCCGGTCCAGGGGCTTGGACGAGTGGACATGGTGGTGGAAGGTTGCCTCATCATTGAGCTGGACGGGTTCGACTTCCACTGGAACCGGGCGACTTTCAAGAAGGACCGCAAAAGGAACAACGCGGGCATGCTCAGCGGGTTTCCAACATTGCGGTACGTGTACGAGGATCTCGTCTTCACGCCCCAGAACGTTGTCGCCGAGGTCATGACGATGTTGCGGCGTGTTGCCTGAGTGCGGGGTTCCCCGGAGTCATGCAGGCGGCAGGCCGGGTGTCCCAGTTCTGCAGCAACTGTCCACCTTTTGGAGCGGCCTCTGGCCCTGACTAGGAGAAACGCTCAGCGGTCCGCCGAAACATGGACAGCCCTGCCCGGTGAAGGCGGAAAACTTTACCGTGCGTCGCAGATGGCCTGGATCTGGGCGATGCACGGCTCGTTCTGCAGGCTGGTCGTGTCGCCCAGCTCCGTCCCCTCGAACAACTGGGTCAGCAGCCGGCGCATGATCTTGCCGCTGCGGGTCTTGGGCACGTCGGGGACGAACACCACGTCGCGGGGCTTGGCGATCGGCCCGATCTGCGTGGCAACGTGGTCCCGCAAGGCCGCAATTGTCGCGGCCTGCTTCGCAGTTTCCGCGGCCTGCGCGGCCGTCGCCGTTCCGGAGGCCGGACCGGCTTCCGGCTGCCCGGGGGCCGGCGCGGCCTGCCCGGCTTCCGCGGCCTGCCCGGCTTCCGAGGCTGTCAGCCCCGCAACCCTCGTCCCGATCAGCGACTTGTCGCGCGGCACCACGAAAGCCGTGGCCGCGTGTCCCGTTTTGGCGTCGTAGGTCGGGCAGACGCCGGCCTCCACCACCGCCGGGTGTGAGACCAGCGCGGACTCGATCTCGATCGTGGACAGCCGGTGTCCCGAGATGTTGATGACGTCGTCGGTCCGGCCCAGGATCCAGGTGTCGCCGTCGGCGTCGAAGCGGGCCCCGTCGCCGGCCAGGAACCAGCCCTGCGCCGCGTACTTTTCCCAGTAGGACGTGAAGTAGCGTTCCGGGTTGCCCCACACGGTCCGCGCCATCGCCGGCCCGGTGCTGGTGACCACAATGTTGCCCTGCTCGCCGGCACCCACCCGGGCGCCGCCGTCGTCCACGATGTCCGTGGCCAGCCCCGGCAGGGCGCGGGTGGCGCAGCCGGGCTTGAAGGACGCATCGGTCTGGCGCGGCGAGAGCACAGTGGCCCCGGTCTCCGACTGCCACCAGGTATCCACCATCGGCACGCCCGACGAGGGGGCCCCGGCGACCAGCGAATCCCGCCCCACTTGGTTGCGCAGCCAGCGCCAGGCCTCCGGGTTCACGGCCTCGCCCACCGTGCCGCACAGGCGGACGGAGCTCAGGTCGTACTCGGCCGGGATGCCGTCGGGGAACCAGCCCATCAGCGACCGGACCAGCGTGGGCGCCGTGTAGTAACTGGTCACGCCGTAGCGCTCGATGACCTCGAAGTGCCGGCCGGGGTGCGGGGCGTTCGGCACGCCCTCGTAAATCACCTGCGTGACGCCGTTGCTCAGCGGCCCGTAGATCTCGTAGGTGTGCGCGGTGACCCAGGCCAGGTCCGCGGTGCACCAGTGCACGTCGTCCTCGCGCGCGTCCGGGTCCGGGTTGCTGAACAGGTACGTGTGGCTGAACGAGGCCTGCGTCAGGTAGCCGCCGGTCGTGTGGACCAGGCCCTTGGGCTGGCCTGTGGTGCCCGAGGTGTACATGATGAACAGCGGCGTCTCGGCGTCGAACGCCTCGGCCTCGTGGACGCGCGGCTGGGTTTCGACGACGTCGTGCCACCACACGTCGCGGCGTTCCACCCAGTTGATGTCCGTGTGGCCGGTGCGGTTGATCACCAGCACGTGCTCGATCGCGTTCTCGCCGGAAACCGCCGCGTCGGCGTTGGCCTTGACCGGGACGGCGGTGCCGCGGCGGTACTGGCCGTCTGTGGTGACCAGCAGCTTGGCGCCGGTGTCCTCCACCCGGAACTTCAGGGCCTCCGCGGAGAAGCCGCCGAAGACCAGCGAGTGCACCGCCCCGATCCGCGCGCAGGCCAGCGTGATCACGACGGTTTCCACCAGCACCGGCAGGTAGATGACCACGCGGTCGCCCTTGCCGACGCCCAGCGCCAGCAGCGCGTTGGCGGCCTGCGAGACCAGCTCCTGCAGCTCGCGGTAGGTCACGGTCCGGCGGTCGCCGGGCTCGCCCTCGAAGTGCAGCGCCACCTTGTCGCCGAGCCCGGCTTCGACGTGCCGGTCCGCGCAGTTGACCGCGGCGTTCAGCGTGCCGCCGTCGAACCAGCGCAGCTCGGGTCCCCGCCGTGCAACGCTGTCCACCGGGGTGGCGGAGTGCGCGGTGTGCCACGGCTCGGCCCACTGAAGCCGGGCCGCCGCGCGCTCCCAGAACTCAATCCGCTCGGCCTCGGTCTGCGGCTCCGGCCATTCGGTCACCCGGTCGCGGTACGGCGCCGGCCCTTCCTGACCGACGACGGCGGTGCTCCCGGCGGCGCGGCGGCCGCCGGCGGTTTCGGCTACTTCTATGCCCATCTCTTGACCGCCCATTTCTCCGCGACTCCCAGGAGCGCGTCGGTGATCTTGCCGATGATGGCCAACAGGACGATGGCTAGCAGCAGCCGGTCGGTGCGGCCGTTGTTTTGCGAATCCGTGAGCAGGAAGCCCAAACCCATGGAGGAGGCGATCAGTTCCGCCGCCACCAGGAACAGCCAGGCCTGTGCCAGCGCCAGCCGCAGCCCGGAGAACACGGCGGGCACCACGGCCGGCAGCTGCACGGTGGTCAGCAGCTTCACGCCCTTGAGCCCGAACGCGCGACCGGCCTCCACCAGGTTCTTGTCCACGTGGCGCAGGGCCAGCGAGACAGTGGTGAACACGGGGAAGAACGCGCCGATCAGGATCAGCGTGACCTTGGAGTCCTCGCCAATCTTCATCCACAGGATGAGCAGCGGCACCCACGCCAGCGACGGCACCGCGCGCAGCGCCCCGATGGTGGGGGAGAGCAGCACATCGGCCACCTTGGACAGCCCGATCAGCGCGCCGAAGACCAGGCCGAGGGCGGCGCCAAAAGCGAAGCCGAGCAGCACGCGCTGGGTGGAGATGGCCACGTGCTGGGCCAGTTCGCCGCGCTGGATCAGGTCGACGGCGGCCTCGATGACAGCCGCCGGTGCCGGCAGCTGGACGGAGCTGAACAGACCGGCGGAGGCGCTCCACTGCCAGGCGGCGAGCAGGGCGGCGGGCAGCAGCAGGCCAAGGAGCAGGCGGGCCCAGCCGTTGCCGAGCACCCCGGTCGGGGACCATCCGTTGGCGGGGGAGCGCTCGGTCGAGGGGCCGTCCTGTTCCGGCCGGGGCGCGCCCGCGGTTTTGAGGACGCCGGTGGCCGTGAGGCCTTCCTGACTGGTGGCGTAAACGCTGGCGCCGGAGGCGCCGGGATTACCGAGGTGCGTCATCAGGATTCCTTGATGGCCGACGGATCGGCCTGCTTCACCAGCGAATCGTCGAGCAGGGTGGCGAGGGCCTCGTCGATGTCGGCCTGGCTTTTCACGTCGCCGGTCTCGACGAACGCCGGCCCGACCTTCGCCAGCACCGCGCGCTGCTTCTCGCCCGGGGCCGCCTCAACGTCCAGGTTGCTGCGCTCGGTGATCACCTTGGTGGCGACCTCGAGGTCCAGGCCGGCGACGTCCGCGAGGATCTGCGCGGTTTCCTCGGGGTTCTCGGCGGCCCAGGCGCGGGCCTTCTCGTACGCGTTCACCACGGCCTGCGCGAGTTCCGGCTCCTCCTGCAGGAAGGACTCGGTGGCGTTCAGGAAGCCGTAGGTGTTGAAGTCCAGGTTCCGGTAGAACAGCTCGGCGCCGTCCTGTTCTGCGCCGGCCATGATCGGGTCCAGGCCGGACCAGGCGTCGACCGAGCCCTGCTTCAGCGCGGTCAAACCGTCGGCGTGCTGCAGGTTTTCCACGGTGACGTCGTCGGCGGAGAGGCCGGCCTCTTCCAGCGACTGGAGCAGGAAGAAGTAGGGGTCGGTGCCCTTGGTGGCGGCCACGGACTTGCCCTTGAGGTCCTCGACGGACTCGATGCCGGAGTCGGGCAGCGCCACCAGGGCGGCCCATTCCGGCTGCGAGTAGAGGCTGATGGTCTTGATCGGCGAGCCGTTGGCGCGGGCCAGCAGCGCCGCTGAACCGGCGGTGGAGCCGACGTCGACCGCTCCGGAGCGCAGCGCCTCGTTGGCCTTGTTGGAACCGGCCGACTGCACCCAGTTCACCTCGACGCCCTCGTCGGCCAGGGTGGCCTCCAGCCAGCCCTTTTCCTTGATGACCAGGCTCAGCGGGTTGTAGGTGGCGAAGTCGATGTTGAGCACGCCATCGCCGCCGCCTTGGGCCGCGGTGGCTTCGGAATCCTCACCGGCAACGCAGCCGGTCAGGGCCAGCGAGGCGGTGGCGGCAACGGCGGCAGCGCCGAGGAGCGGGCGGCGGGAGAAACGGCTGGCAAGAGACATGGTGGTTCCTTTGGACGGGGTGCGGAACAGGAGAAATTCCGCTCCGGATGACTTTCGGGCGCGAACGGCCCGGGCATTGCGTGATTTGTGGGTGGCGAGGGCGGCCCTAATGGCCGTCGACGCCGAGGCTTTCGAGGAGCGAGCGGCGCATTCGGGCCAACTCGACCGAACCGCGGTCCCGCGGGCGGCTGCCGGGAACGTCGACGGTGCGCACGATCGTGGCGCCGTCGTCCTCGCGGCCCTCTTCCTTGCCAAGCACGATGATCCTGTCCGCCAGTTGCAGGGCCTCGTCCACGTCGTGGGTCACCAGCAACACAGTGGTGGGTTCCACCGCGTGGATATCGAGCAGCAGGTCCTGCATCTTGATCCGGGTCAGCGCGTCCAGCGCGCCGAACGGTTCGTCCAGCAGCAGCACGCCCGGATTGCGGGCCAAGGCCCGGGCCAGGGATGCCCGCTGGGCCATGCCGCCGGAGACCTCGCGCGGCCGGTGCTTGGCGAAGGCGGCCAGGCCGACCAGGTCCAGCAGCCGGGCGACCTTGGACTTGCCCTGCTTGGCGCTGGAGCTCTTGGGCAGGCCGATGGCCACGTTGGCCTGCAGGGTGTGCCACGGCAGCAGCCGGGGTTCCTGGAACGCGACGGCGCAGCGGGAGTCGATGCCCTGGACCGGAGTGCCGTCGATTTCCACCGCGCCGGCGCTGGGCGCGTCGAGGCCTGCGGTGGCGCGGAGCAAGGTGGACTTGCCGCAGCCTGACGGGCCCAGGATGGCCAGCACCTCGCCGGGACGGACCTCGAAGTTCACGTCGCGCAGCACGGTGTGGGCCTGTGCTCCCGTGCCGAACGTGCGGTTCAGGGCGCGAAAGGAAACGGCCAGCGCGGAGTCGGAACGGGCCGCGGGTGCAGCGGCAACGGGAGCCGCGTGGCGGGACGACGACAGTACGGCAGTCATGGGATCACTCCATCGATCCTGGCAGTAGCACCCTACGGATCAAGCCGTGCGGCCCGGCAATCGCCGGCCGTACCCGTGGCTTGTCACCTCGTTATCACCGGCAGCCTGGGTGGGCTTCCGGTGACCAGGGTTGCTGCGGCGTCGTCGATCCAGGTCTCTCGGCCGCTCGGGATGGTCACCACCAACTAAACGGCACGGGCGGGGCTCCCGGCAAACTGCCCGTAATAATGACCCGTAACAAAGGCGGAATGACAATCTGCCGTAACAAAGGCGCGAACCACTCGTGGGGAACCCGCCGGGGAAACAGGCGCATCCCCGCTAACCATGGACGCAACTTCGGCTCAGTGGCAGGATGACCGCATGAAAATCAGCAGAGAGATCATCGTGTTCGACGCCGCCGACCTCGCGGCGGAGAGCACCTTCTGGGCCGGCCTCTTGGACGGGACGGTCGAGGCCGAAGACGACTGGCACACGGTCATGGTGGACGGCGAATCGCGGCTGGGATTCCAGCTTGCGCCCGACCACATCCCGCCCGACTGGCCGGACGGGACGCCGCAGCAGATCCACCTGGACCTCTACATAGACGATCTCGCGGCCGCCCATGAACAGGCGACGTCCCTGGGTGCCAAGCTGCTGAAGCCGGCCGATGACCCGGCGTCCGCCTCGGGGTTCCAGGTGTACGCCGACCCCGCCGGACACCCCTTCTGCCTCTGCTGGGACGCGTAACGCCGGCCCGCCCCCTCGGGGCCATCACGACGGCGATGCCCCCGTTCGCTCGGGTGTCGCCGGCGTCGCTGCCTCCTTTCATAGCCAGCCGACGACGCCGCCGTCTCCTCCCGCCCATGTGCCGCCGATGTTGGACGTTGCTCCCGGGGCGGGCCCGGCGGGGCGGTCAGTCAGGCGGGCGGATCCGCCGGGATGAGGACCGTGGAGAACAAACGGCGGTGCCGCCCCTTTTCAGGGCCGTTGGCCACCACCTTCTCTGCGGCAGCCCTGATGGCGGAGGTGAAATCCTCGAACTCTTCGTCCGTCATCCAGAGGGCGGTCTGCCGGTAACCGGCCCCGTCGCGCACGAAGTCCGGATTCCCCCCGGAGATGTATTGGTCGAAGGCACCCAGCAGCCCGGCCGCAAAGGCCATGAAGCCGCGCCGGTGGTCATCGGCCGTCATGGACGCCAGATCGTCCTCGGCCACTGAACTCCTGGCTACGTCCAGTCGAAAGGTACGTTCGGTGGTGCCGCGAACCGGTCTCTCCTGGGCCACCGCCAGCACGCCGGCCTTGGAGAGCGTGCTTATGTGCCGGTAAAGCGTCGCGGTGGGAATGTCGGGGAGTTCGGCGGAGATCTCCGCCGTGGTCAGCTCACGGTTGCCCAGCAGCGTCTGGACGATCCGCAGGCGTACGGGGTGCAGGATCAGGTCGGCGCTCTGTGAGGAGGACATGGCTCAACGTTCTCACAGTTGACATTGTTCCTGCAACTGATAATAATCGTACTGTCCGGTAACCAAATGGGCGACCGACGACCAAGACACGAGCAATAAACGACCCGAAGGGAGGCGCGGTGGCGGCGATAGTGGTGGAGAACAAGGAGGTTCTGCTGGAGCTGGATCGATTCGAGAAAGTTGCGGGGCTGCTCGGCGACCAGCGATTCCCGCTGTCCGCGGTGACCTCCGTCCGGGTGCTCGCGTATGCGTTCGACGGCGTCCACGGATGGCGGGCTCCCGGGCTTGCGATCCCGGGACGGACTCGGGTGGGAACGTGGCGCGGCCGCGGCAAGACCCTCGCCGTCGCCCGCCGCGGCACCCCGGCAGTTCAGCTTGACCTGGACGGGCAAAAGTACGCCCGGGTGGTCGTGTCGCTTCCCGATGCCGAGGAAGTTGCGGCCCGGATCCGGAAGGCCGCCGGCCTGCCCGCCGGTCAGGCGTTCACCGAAGAAGTGATCAGCTTCCCGTCCGGGACCGTTCAGCTGACGGGAACCTGGGCTGAACCGGCCGGAACGGTCCGCGGCGCCGCGCTGATCCTGCCGGGCTCGGGACCGATCGACCGCAATGCCGACCACAAACGGATGCCGTTGGGCATCAGCCGTGACTTGGCGACGGCACTTGCCGGCCACGGAATCGCTTCCCTGCGCTACGACAAGCGCGGTACCGGCGACTCGGAAGGAACCTTCTGGGCGGCCGGCTTCCGTCAGAACACCGACGACGCCGCGGCCGCCCTCCGCTGGATGGCCGCCCAAAAGGCCGCGGGCCTCCCGGTGTTCCTGGTCGGCCACAGCGAAGGCAGCTACCACGCGGCGGCCGTGGCGGCAGAGTCCGGTACACGGGTGGATGGGGCTGTGCTGCTTTCAGCCTCGGCGCAGACAGGCTTTGAGACAGGCAGGTGGCAGACGGCCCAGATCAGCGACTCGCTGCCCGCCTTCCCGCGCTTGCTGCTGAAGCTTTTCCGCCAGGACCTGGTCAAGGTGCAGGCGAAGTCGGTGGAAAAACTTCGGCTCACCACCGAGGACGTGGTGCGCATGCAGGGCCGCAAGATCAACGCGCTGTGGCATCGGGAGTTCCTCGACTTCGACCCCGTTCCGAACTTGGAGCGCCTGCACATGCCGGTGCTGGCCATCACGGGCGCCAAGGACGTGCAGGTGGACCCGGCCGACCTGGACATCATCGCGGCCACTGTCCCCGGCCCGGTGACCACGAGGAAGATCGAGGACCTGTCGCACCTGCTGCGCCGCGACCCGAAGGTTCCGACCCTCTCCGACTACAAGCGCCAGATCCGCGAGCCCGTGGACGCTGAAGTGCTGGAACTGGTGGGGAACTGGGTGGCGGAGCACGCCGACGCAGCGGCGGCCCGGTTGGCTGGCTAGCCCCAAACCATCGACTGTTCAGCTGGCGCCCTTAAACCGACGGGTTGAGGGCGCCTGCCGACTCCTCGATGAGGGCGGCTGAGGGGGAGAGGGCCGGCGGCGGTTCCGGTGCCGAAGAGTCGCGGGTAGGGTCGAGCCATGGCACACCAGAATGACCCCGAAGTCGTCCGGCGGCTGCTCGAAAACCCCGGCCGCTGGGCCGTCGTCGGCCTGTCCACGAACCCGCACCGGGTGGCCATGCGCATCTCCCGGTACCTGATGGACCAACTGGACATGGAAGTCGTCCCCGTCAACCTGCAGGGCGACGACGTCCTCGGCCTGACCGGTTACCAAAAGCTCGGGGACATTCCCGGCGAGATCGACGTGGTGGACTGCTTCGTGAACTCGCAGAAGGTCGGCCCGGTGGTGGACCAGGCCATCGAAGTCGGTGCCAAGGCGGTGTGGCTCCAGCTGGGCGTGATCGACGAAGCCGCCGCGGAACGGGCCAAGGCGGCCGGGCTGGACGTCGTCATGGATACCTGCCCGGCCATCGAGGCCCCGCGCTTCGGTTTATAACAGCAGCTCACGGGCTGCGGTCAGCCCTGCCCCGCCTTCGGACGGCCGCCTCGAGTCCCCGCATCACTCGTACACAGCGATGAAGCGGCCGACGACGCCTCCCGCGCGAAGCTTGTCGATTGCGCCGGGAATGTCGGCATGCTTGATGTGGTTCATGGGTGGTTTGAGCTGGCCACTCTTCATCAGCTCGTAGATGCCGGCAAGATCCTCCTTGGTACCGGACTTTGAGCCCCTGATGGTGAGCTGGTTGATGATGATCGGGTAGGTATTGATGGTCGATTCCAACCGGCCCATGCCCACCTGAACCAGGGTGCCGAACTCAGCGAGGGTTTCGATGGCGGCCGAGGTCGTGGTGCCGAAGCCGGCGTAGTCCACGATCAGCTCCAGGTTCTTGTCCTTGAACTCTTCGATCGAGGCGCCGACGCCAGCCAATCCGATCTCGTCGGCCAGTTTCTGGGTTTCCGGATTGACCTCGGCGCCGTACACCTCGGCGCCGACCAACGCGGCACAGCGTGCACCGATGTAGCCCAGTCCGCCCAGGCCGATGACGCCGACCTTCATGCCGTTCTTCGCCCCGCCGACCGCCATCATGGCATGGTAGGCGGTCAAGCCGGCGTCGGTCGCCATCGCGCCGAGGTCGAACGGCACTTCGTCGGGCAGGGCGACGAGATTGTCGTCGGTCGCGCGAAGCTTGGCGGCGAAGCCTCCATCCCACTTCCCGTAACCCAATGCGTCCCCGTCCGACATCACCGGAGAGAGGCCTACGCGGTCGCCAATCTTCCAATGGTCCATGCCCTCGCCGACCTCGCTGATAACGCCGGCGGATTCATGGCCCATGGTGCGGGGCAGGCCGTGCTGGAACAGCGCCATCCATCCCGGATCATCGAGCGTCGAGACGTCCGAGTGACAGACCCCCGACGCCTTGACGTCGACGACCACTTCACCGGGGCCAGCGTGGGGTTCCTGAACCTCATTAAGCTCCAGCGGCTTCTTCGTGCCGACAAATTGCCATGCCTTCATGATGAACCTCCCGTACGACGGCCAGCGGACGGTGCCCGTCCCGGCCCGGCCATATTGGCAGTGCACCTCCACGGTAGTCCCCTCGTAACCAGGCCAGTAGGGGACAGCCGCGCAGAGGAATGCGCACGGCTTAATGCGCCGGGCGGAAGCCTGCAGCCCCAGCCCGTGGAGCCGGGCGGACGCCTGCCGGCCCCAGCCCCCGGAGCCGGCTGGGGCGACGGGCCGTCGTCGTCATCAGAAGCGGTTTCCGTAACAAACGGCAGCAGAATGTCATGGCCTGTCATGTGCTTCCCTGCACCGGATCGGCCCCGGCATACTCGACTCCGAGATCAAGAGTCCCAACGACAAGCTCTGGCTGGTTGGGCGGCAACCCTCTCCCGTAGCGGGGTGCCCCAGATGAGGATCCGGCCGCGCACAACACCGTGCCCGGCAAGTACGGCCCCCTCCGGGATGCGCCCCAACCGTGACGGTTGCTGCGCCGCGGGTCCGGATGGGAGCCCCGCCGTGAGGAGCCAACATGACCGCCGTCGTGACCGCCAACAACCCGCAAACCCGCCCAGCCCCGTGGGCCGGACAGGCTACCGCCGAGGAACTGGCCCACTGGCAGCAAGTAGCCGAAGGCGTTGCCGCCGCGCTGGCCCCGGACGTGCTGGAGCGCGACCGACGCAACGCCGACCCGCACGCCGAGGTGGAGCTGCTGCGCAACTCGGGCCTGCTCAACCTGATCATCCCGGCCGACTGGGGCGGCGAGGGCGGGCACTGGGAGAGCGCGCTGCACGCCGTGCGCATCCTGGCCCGCACCGACGCGTCGATCGCGCAAATACTCGGTTACCACTACGCCAACCTGGGCGCCGTCGTGTTCTACGGTGATGCGCAGGTCCAGGAACGACTGCTCCGCCGCTCCGCTCGGGGCCGCTGGTCCTGGGGCGACTCCGTGAACCCGGTGGACCCAAATCTGGAACTTGTTCCCGACGGCGACGGCTTCCGGCTGAACGGCACCAAGCACTTCTCCACCGGCGCTTCCGTCGGCGACGCCATCCTGGTCAACGCCGTGATCGCGGCCGGACCCGAGCGGGGCAAGTTCCTGGCCCTCGCGCTGGAGCATGACCGAACGGGCATCGGATACCTCGGGGACTGGGATGCGCTCGGACAGCGGCTCTCGGCCAGTGGCTCGGTGAAGTACGACGGCGTGCAGGTCACCGAAGCGGACATCATCGGCGAGGTAGGGGAGGAGCCTTTCTCCACGCTGGTTACCCCGTACATCCAGCTGGCCTTCGGCAGCCTCTACCTGGGCATCGCGCAGGGGGCGCTGGACCGCGGACGCCGGATCACGCTGGCGCGCCGGAACTCCTGGTTCCTCAGCACGCAGGAGACCTATGCCCAGGATCCGCTGACGCAGCGGGTCTACGGCGAGCTGGTGTCGCGGGTTGCCGCGGTGGAGGCCCTGGCCGACCGGACGAACGCCAGGTTCGACGCTGTTATTGCCGCCGGCGCGCAGTTGAGCGCGGAAGCCCGGGCGGACATCGCGCTCGAGATTGCGCGGCTCAAGGTCGTGTCCACCGAGGTGGGCGTGGACGTGGCGAACCGGATCTTCGAGACCACCGGCTCGTCCTCCGCGAAAACCGAGGTCGGGCTGGACATTTTCTGGCGCAACATCCGCACGCACACCCTGCACGATCCGGTCGACTACAAGAAGGTCGAGGTCGGCGCCAACTACCTGCTCGGCGACGTCCAGCCGATTTCGCTCTACACCTAAGCCGCGCGGAACGCCGCACACCCCTGCAGCAGCCCGCGGGTCACCTCATGCTGCCCGCCATCCGCGGGCCCACCACCGATGGCCCCAACCCGCGGGGCCCCAACCCGCGGGGCCCCATCACCGGTGCCCGCAACCCGGGCGCCCCATCACCACTGCCCGAAACCTGAGGGCCTCATCTGACGCCCTCACGGCGAAACCTCCAGGAGAACCACCATGACTGAAACACTCGACAACCTCGCCACGGCCTTCGACGCCGCGGCCGCCAAGTACCGTCCGATCTTCGCGCGCATCGCCGCCGGGGCGTTAAGCCGCGAGCTCACCCGCAAGCTGCCGTTTGAGCAGATCGGCTGGCTGAAGGACGCCGGTTTTGGCGCCACACGGATCCCCGCCGAACTTGGCGGCGACGGGCTGGACTGGGAAGAGTTCACCCGGCTCCTGATCGAGTTGGCCGCCGCGGACAGCAACATTCCGCAGGCGCTGCGTTCGCACATTGCCTTGGTGGAGGAGAACCTGTACCACAACGGCCGCACCTCTGACCGCGGCGCCTGGCTGCGGCGCTTCGCGTCCGGCGAGCTGGCCGGCAACGCCTGGACCGAACCGGGCGCCGGGGGAACCGCCACCGTGCTGTCCGAGACCGGCGGCAAGCTGCTGCTGAACGGCCGCAAGTTCTACACCACCGGCACCATCTTCGCGGACTGGATCGACGTCACCGCCAAGCGCCCGGACGGCTCCGATGTCTCGGTGATCATCTCCACCAAGACGCCGGGCGTGGAAACCTTCGACGACTGGGACGGTTTCGGCCAGCGGCTCACCGGCAGCGGCACCACCGTGTTTACCGACGCTGTGGTGGACCCTGCCAACGTGTCCGCCTTCGCCGACCGCTTCCCGTACCAGACGGCGCTCTACCAGCACATCCTGCTGGTGACCCTGGCCGGCATCGCTCAGGCCGTCACCAGCGAAGCCGCAGAGAACGTACGGGACCGCAAGCGGGTGTTCGGCCACGGAAACGCCCCGCTGGTTCGGCACGACGCGCAGGTCCTGCAGGTGGTCGGCGAAATCAGCGCCAAGGCCTACGCCGCGAAGGCAACCACGCTCGGCGTTGCCCGCAGCCTGGACCGCGTCTTCGCCTCGCGGCAGTCAGACGCCGACGCCGAGAAGGCGGCCAACATCGCCGTCGAACTGGAATCGGGCCGGGCGCAGATTGTGCTCAGCGCCTTGGTCCCGGACGCCGCAGGCGCCCTTTTCAACGCGCTCGGTGCCTCCTCGACCAGCACGGACAAGGCACTGGACCGGCACTGGCGCAACGCCCGCACCGTGGCCACGCACAACCCGTTCATCTATAAGGCCCGGATCATCGGCGACTGGGAAGTCAACGGCGCCGAGCCCCCGTACGTCTGGACGATTGGCGAGGCCAATGCCGACGCCGCGCGTCAGCCACAGAGCGACGGCGCCCGTCCAGCCAGCCAAGCCACCCGCTCCGCGGCCTTCTAGGAAGAAGCCAACTATGTCCGTATCCGTCAATAACCCAACCCTCGCCGCACCCGAGACCGCCGCGGCCGCCAATGCCGGTGCTCCACGGCTCTCCGGCCGGCTGGGCGTCGCCAGCATCGTGCTCATCGTGCTGGCCGCCGCGTCGCCACTGGGCGTCATCGGCGGAACCGTCCCGCTGGCCATCGTCAGCGGCAACGGCGCCGGCCTTCCCTTCATCTACCTGCTGGCCATGGCCATCCTGCTGTTGTTTGCCGTCGGCTTCACCACCATGACACCGCACGTGCCAACGGCCGGCGCGTTCTTCAGCTACGTCGGCAAAGGCCTCGGCCGCAGGGCGGGCCTGGGGGCGGCCTTCGTGGCCCTGCTCTCCTACCTCGCGCTGGAAGCCGGCGTCTACGGCCTGCTGGCGCCGGCCGTCGACGAAGTGGTGCGCGCCTACGGCGGGCCGGCACTGCCATGGTGGGCATGGGCCGCTGCCGCCCTGGCCGCCGTCGCCTGGCTGGGCCACCGCAACATCGAGCTCTCCGGCAAGGTGCTGGGGGTACTGCTGGTCGCCGAGGTGCTGATCGTGCTGGTTTTGGACGCTGCCGTAATTTTTGGCGGCGGCGGTCGAGAGGGCCTGTCCACCGGGTTCGTCACTCCGTCGACCGTGCTGTCCGGGGCGCCCGGCATCGCGCTGTTGTTCGCCATCCTGAGTTTCATTGGCTTCGAGGCCACCGCCGTGTTTCGCGACGAGGCACGGGACCCGGACAAGACGATCCCGCGCGCCACCTATGTAGCCCTCATCGTGGTGGGCGGCTTCTACGCGCTCTCCAGCTGGCTGCTGATCAGCGTGTGGGGCGACGAGGGCATCGTCCAAAAGGCCACGGACGCGCCCGGCACCTTGCTCTCGGAGACTACCGCGCTCTACCTCGGAACCGCGGGCAGCCACGTCATCCAGGTACTGCTGGCCAGCAGCCTGTTCGCCTGCATCCTGTCCCTGCACAACATCAGCTCACGCTATTTCTTCCAGATCGCCGGACAAGGCATTTTCCCCGCCAAGCTGGCCGGCACGCACACCCGGCACCACTCGCCACATCTGGCCTCGGCCGCTTCGACCGGAGTGGTGGCCCTGTTCCTGCTGGCCGCGGTGGTGGCCGGCTGGGACCCCATCGTGCAGTTCTACACCTGGTTTGCCGGTTTCGCCTCCCTGGGCGTGGTGGTGCTGATGACGGTCACCAGCATCGCGGTGCTGGTTTTCTTCCGCCGGCAGGGCGCACCGGCCCGCGACTGGAAGCGCTCGGTCGCCCCGGCTCTCGGACTCCTCGGGCTGCTGGCCATCCTGGGCCTGATCCTGCAGAACCTGCCCACCCTGGTCGGCAACAGTGTGCCGCTGGCGATCGCCGTCGTCGTCCTGATTCTTGTCTGCCTGGGGGCCGGAGCGGTGGCGGGATGGAAGCGTCCGCAGACCAAAGCCGGCTCCGCACCGGCGTCGTGATTTATACCCGGCGTAACGCGTCGTAATTCTTACTCCGCGTGACGCGGAACATTTCCCTCCGGACGCCCCCGGGTGTCCAATGGAGGGGTACCCATCCAGAGCGGCCGAGAGACCTGGCTTGTTGACGCCGCAGCAACCCCCTCCCTGAGGAAGGTGCTACCGCCAGGACCGATGGAGAAGCTCGATCTCTCGTTGGTCTTCCGTTGGCAGCCGCATGCCCGACGGAGGGCTGGCGCGGGCTCTTCTCATCAGAAAAGGAGCCTGACATGACCGTAAACAACCCGCAGCCCAACCCCCGGCGCCAAGTTCGCTTCAACGCCTTCGACATGAACTGCGTGGGCCATCAGTCGCCCGGACTGTGGCGCCACCCGCAGGACAAGTCCCCCACCTACAACACCATCGGCTACTGGACCCACCTGGCCAAGGTGCTGGAAAAGGGCCTGTTCGACGGCCTGTTCATCGCCGACGTGCTCGGCACCTACGACGTCTTCGGATCCTCCAACGAGACCACGCTGCGCGCCGGCACACAGGTCCCCGTGAACGATCCGTTCATGCTGGTCTCGGCGATGGCCGCGGTGACCGAAAACCTCGGCTTCGGCGTCACCGCCGGCACCGCCTACGAGCACCCCTACCCGTTCGCCCGCCGCCTGGCCACGCTGGACCACCTGACCAACGGGCGGGTCGGCTGGAACGTGGTCACCGGTTACCTGCCCTCGGCGGCGCGCAACATGGGCCAGGAAGACCAGCTGGAGCACGACGAGCGCTACAACCACGCGGACGAATACCTCGAGGTCATCTACAAGCTGCTCGAGGGCTCGTGGGAGGACGACGCGGTGGTCAAGGACGTGGAGACCGGCGTCTTCACCGACCCGGCGAAGGTCCACGAGATTCGGCACGAGGGCAAGTACTTTAAGGTTCCCGGCATCGCCATCACCGAGCCGAGCCCGCAGCGCACCCCGGTCATCTTCCAGGCCGGGGCTTCCAAGCGCGGCACCGAGTTCGCCGCCGGGAACGCCGAGGCGGTGTTCGTGACCTGCCCGACCAAGGAGATGCTGGCCGCATCGGTGAAGAAGATCCGCGACGCCGTGGAGGCGGCCGGACGCGACCGCTACGACGTCCGCATCTACGCGATGCAGACCGTGGTGACCGGGCCCGACACCGCCGCCGCGCAGGCCAAATTCGAGGACTACAAGTCCTACGCAGACATCAACGGGGCGCTGGCGCTGATCTCCGGCTGGATGGGCGTGGACCTCTCCACCTACGGCCCGGATGACGTGATTGGCGAAAACGTGAAGTCCAACGCCATCCAGTCCTCCGTGGAGACCTTCCAGAAGGCCTCCGGCGACAGCGGCAAGCCGTGGACCATCCGCCAGCTGGCCGAATGGGTCGGCGTCGGCGGTTTCGGCCCGATCACCGTCGGCTCCGGCGCGGAGGTAGCCGCCAAGCTCGTGGAGTGGGTCGACGAGACCGACGTGGACGGGTTCAACCTGGCCTACGCGATCACCCCGGGCACCTTCGAGGACATCGTGGAATTCGTCGTGCCGGAACTGCAGAAGCTGGGCGCCTACCCCACGGAGTACGCGCCGGGGACCCTGCGCAACAAGCTCTTCGGCCGCGGCGACAAGCTGCCGGAGAACCACCGGGCCGCTGGCTTCCGCCTGCAGAACGCGCTGGCCCACCGAGCTTAGGCACGGGCAGAACCATCTAAACAACGACGGCGGTGCGCCTGGCCCACGGGGAGGCGCACCGCCGTCGTTCTCCGGTGCCTACATCTTCGCGTAGCGCGCCCGGGCGCCCATGTAGAGGCCGTAACAGATCAGGCCAACGGCGACGACGGCGAGTGCGGCCGGGCCGAAGGCCTGATCACGCAGCGCCTTGAGCGCCCCGTCCAACCCCTTGACCTCCTGCGGGTCGTGCTGCACCGCGGCCACCGCCAACAGCAGCCCCAGCACGAACAGTGCCAGCCCCTTGCCCGCATAACCCACGACGCCGGTCCACGTCACGGCGGTGCCGGTGCTGCCCCTGGGGAGCCGTTTGAGGTCGTCCAGGAACTTCTTCTTCAGGCCCTTGTACACGTAAAAGACGCCGGCGCCCATGATGACGGCGCCAATCAGGAACAGGACAACGGCACCGCCCGGCCACTGCATCAGCCTGGTGCTGGCGTCCTGGGAACTCTGGCTGCTGTCGGCGCCGGAACCCAGCGCGAAGCTGCCGAACGATACCGCCACCACCGTGTACGCGATGGCCAGTCCCACGGACTTCGCCCGGTAGCCCCACCTCTTCTTTGCCTCCCGGCCGCGGCCGCCGAACACCGCCTCGCTGATCTGCCACAAGGCCAGGGCGGCGGCGGCAAGCATGCCCGCCCAGAGCAGGAACATCCCGCCCGGAGTCTTCGCCAGGCTTGAGGCGGCCCCGGTCTGGTCCGCCTCGCCGCCTCCGCCGAAGGCGAGCCGGAGCGCGATCGCGCCGATCAGCACGTGCAGCAGGCCGCTGGCCACGTAACCGAACCGCGCCACCCGCTCGAACGCCTTGGAATTGGCGGCGACCTCGGTCTTGTCCTTGGCCCTGCCGGCCGCCCGCTTCGCTTCCCTGCCGGTGTCTGACATGGGTCTCCTCTCCAGAGCCGTCGCCCGTTCCGAAACCCGCCGGCGGCACCGAAGCCCGCCGTCGTTCCCCGTGAAACAACTGTGAAACCATCCTGCCACCGAAGTTGCCGCCGCGCACCGGGCGGAACTAGGGCGGGATGCGGTCCAGGGGGCGTCGGGCCAGGCTCGGGTGGGGCGGGGCACGGAGGCCGGGTGGGCACGTCGATCTCCGCAGAACCGTGAGCGGCGCGGGCGACGCTCGGGCGGGGCGAGGCACGGGCGGGGCGAGGCACGGAGGCCGGGTGGTACGTCGATCTGCGCAGAACCGTGACCGGCGCGGGCCGGGAGCAGTAGGCTCGTGCCCATGGACGCAACCGCCCTGCGCGCATTCTGCCTGTCCCTGCCCGGGGCGTTCGAGGACTTCCCGTTTGGGCCCGAGTCGTCGGTGTTCAAGGTCCGGGCGGCAGGCCGAGCGGCGAAGATGTTCGCGCTCTCGGACCTGCAGGCGCCGCGGCTGAGCATCAGCCTCAAGTGCGAACCGGTGCTGGCGCAGCAGCTCCGCGCGGCGCATCCGGAGATCACGGGTGCCTATCACATGAACAAAACGCACTGGAACGGCGTGCGCTGCGACGGCGGGCTGCCCGACGACATGCTGCGGGACATGATCGAGGACTCCTACGACCTGGTGGTGGCGTCGCTGCCGCACCGCGACCGCGAGATGCTGGGCTGGATGGGCCTGGCCAGGGGCGACGATGCGCTGCAGGGCTGAGCGGTGAGGGCCGAGGACCTGGGCGGGGTTCCGCTGACGTACGACGGCGTGGGGTTGAGCCGGGAGCGCACCTCGCCGCCGGGATACCGGGTCGTCGACGAGCGAGTCGGTGTCGGTGAGGGGGAAGACGCTTTTCACCGGCTGGCCGAGGGGCTGATGGGGTGGGAAGTGCATCGGCTGGCCGGGCTGCGGGTCGATGCCACGGGGCCGGTGGCCGCCGAAGGCGCGGAGGTGGTGTCCGGGTTCGGCGTCGGGCCGCTGCGGCTCGCCATCCCGTGCCGCGTGGTGTGGACGGAACGGACGCCGACCCGGACGGGCTTCGGCTACGGCACCCTGCCTGGACATCCGGAGTCGGGGGAGGAAGGCTTTGTGGCTGTGCTGGAGGGGAGCGGGCGGGTGGTCTTCGAGGTGTTCGCGTTCAGCCGGCATGCCAACTGGTTCTACCGGGCAGGAGCACCGGTGGCGGAGGCCGCACAGCGGCTGGTCACGCGGCGCTATATTGCCGCGGCCAAGGCGCTCGCCGGCGGGCAGGCCGGGCACCGCCGCTAACTGATTGGCCGCACCTGACCTGACGGACCGCGCGGTACATGACAGGATGAAAAGACACCCCCAACAGAAGAAAGGCTGATGCCTCGTGATTTTCATTGTGGTCAAGTTCAAGGTCAAGGACGAGTACGCCGATAACTTCCCCGAACTCGTCCGCGAATTCACCGAGGCGACGCGTGCCGAGCCGGGCAACCTGTGGTTCGACTGGTCGCGCAGCGTGGAGGACCCCAATGAGTACGTGCTGGTCGAGGCCTTCCGGGACGACGCGGCCGAAGCGCATGTGAAGAGCGACCACTTCAAGAAGGCCATGCAGGAGCAGCCGCAGTACCTGCAGGAAACGCCGCGGATCATCAGCCGCCAGGTCGAGGGCGACGACTGGGACCTGATGGGCGAAATGACCGTCGCGTAGCGGCCCGCGCGGCCGGTGGGGCTGGCAAGCGGCCGGTTCTTCGCCACAATAGGCCCATGGAAAATTTCACGCCGCGCACCGCCATCGTCACCGGTTCCGACTCCGGCATCGGCCGGGCCACCGCCGTCGCGCTCGCCCGGGCAGGGCTGGACGTGGGGATCACCTGGCACTCGGACGAAAGCGGGGCTGAAGAGACCGCGCAGGAGGTGCGCGCGCTCGGCCGCAGCGCCGCCGTCGCCCACTTGGACACCACGGACCTGCCCGGCTGCGGCGACGTGGTCGATTCGCTCGCGGAGCAACTCGGCGGACTGGACGTGTTCGTCAACAACTCCGGCACGGGCGCCTCGGAGCCGTTCCTGGAGTTGGACTACGAGACCTGGCGCCGGGTGGTCGCCACCGACCTGGACGGCGCGTTCGTGTGCATGCAGCGGGCAGCCCGGCGGATGGCGGATGCCGGCCGCGGCGGCCGGATCATCGCCGTGACCAGCGTGCACGAGCACCAGCCGATGATCGGGGCCGCCCCGTACGACGCCGCGAAGCACGGCCTCGGCGGCCTGGTGAAGAACATGGCGCTGGAGCTCGGCCGGCACGGCATCACGGTCAACTCCGTCGCGCCGGGAGAGATCGCCACCGCCATGACCGGCAACGAGGACGAAGACCCGCACCGCATCGACCGGCCGGGCATTCCGCTGGCAAGGCCCGGCGACGCCCGCGAGGTCGCAGCCGTGATCGCCTTCCTCGCGTCGGCCGAAGCCGGCTACGTCACCGGGGCGTCGTGGGTGGTGGACGGCGGCATGCTGCAGATGGGGCCGCAGGCCGGGGCGGCCGTGACCGGGCACGACTGGCGCAAGGTGTAGCCGCGACGGCCCGGACCGCGCCGTCGTTGGTCAGTTGGCGGCGATCCGCTCCGTGGAGCCGCGCACAATCAGCGAGGCCTCCAAGGTGAGCTGGGGTTGCTCGAGGTCGCGGCCTTCGATCAGGCCGCGCAGCTGTTCGCCGGCCTTGAGGCCCAGCCGGGCGGCGGGAAGGTGGACGGTGGTGAGGCCGGGGTTGCTGGTGGCGGAGTAGGGCAGGTCGTCAAAGCCGGCGACGGCGAGTTCGTCCGGGATCCGCACGCCGGCAACGCGCGCTTGCTGCAGCACGCCGTACGCGTGGGTATCGGTGGCGCAGACGACGGCGGTGACACCCGCTTGCTGCCACTGGGGCCAGGCGGCGGCAAACGCGTCGGCTGCCGCGCCGACGTCGATCGTGGTGCTGATCAGGTGGGCCGGGTCTGCGGTCATCCCGCGAGTGGCCGCTTCCTCCAGGAAGGCCGTCCGGCGAATGGTGAAGGTGGCTGTGCCGGTCACGCTGTCCAGGTACGCCACCCGCTGGTGGCCGGAGGCGGCCAGGTGCGCCGCGAGTTCGCGGGCGCCGTGGGCCACGTCGAGGTTGACGGACGGCGCATAAGCCTCCAGCCCGGGCGCGTCGAGCAGCACCAAGGGGCCCGTGGGGGAGAGGTCCTCGAGGAACGCGGCATCGGGGGCATCCACCAGCAGGCCTGCCGGGCGCAGGGCGAGGAGCCGGCGGATGTCATCCGCGCGGGGGAATTCGCCGGCTTCGGTGACGGAGAGCAGCAGCTGGAAGTCCGCGCCGAGGGATTCGCGCACGCCGGTAACGACCTTGGCGAAGAACGGGTTGGAAATGTCCGGCGCCACCAGCACCACAATGGAGCTGACGCCCTTGGCCAGCGAACTGCCCACGCTGTCCACCACGTATCCGAGTTCGGCGATGGCCTGGCTGACCCGGGAGATGTTGTCGGCGGACACCCGCCCGCGCGTTTTGCCGTTCGCCACCAACGAAACCGTCGCGGGGGAGACGCCGGCGCGTGCCGCCACCATCGCCGCGGTCACTCGCCGACCGACGCGCGGCGGGTGTTGGGGAGGGCGGGCGGAATCCATGAGCCCCATGATAGGCGTAATCAAGCGCAACAAGGCATCAAGCGCTTGACGCGCACTACGTCAAGCGTTTGACGTGGACCGGAAGGGGATGTCAAACTCGCTGTGACAATTTCCCCGCTGCGGGGCCCCGATGACGTGGAGAGAAAACATGGACGCCACTTCCGCGACGCCCGGACCGAAGAAGATCATCCTGGACTGCGATCCGGGGCACGACGACGCCGTGGCGCTGCTCCTGGCCCACGGCAACCCGAACATCGAACTGCTCGCCGTGACCACCGTTGTCGGCAACCAGACCCTGGCAAAGGTCACCAAGAACGCCCTGGCCGTGGGGACGATCGCCGGCATCACCGGTGTCCCGTTCGCCGCCGGCTGCGACCGGCCGCTGGTGCGCACCATCGAAACCGCGCCGGATATCCACGGCGAGTCCGGCATGGACGGCCCCGCGCAGCCGGAGTCCGCCATCGAACTGGACCCGCGGCACGCCGTTGATCTCATTATCGACACGATCATGGCGCACGAACCCGGCACCGTAACCCTGGTCCCGACCGGCGGCCTGACCAACATCGCGATGGCCGCCCGCAAGGAGCCGCGCATCGTCGAGCGGGTCAAGGAAGTCGTGCTGATGGGCGGCGGCTACCATGTGGGCAACTGGTCCGCCGTGGCCGAATTCAACATCATGATCGACCCCGAGGCCGCCCACATCGTCTTCAACGAGAAGTGGCCCCTGGTCATGGTGGGACTGGACCTCACGCACCAGGCGCTGGCCACCCCCGACGTCGTCGAGCAAATCGAAGCCGTCGGCACCGGCCCGGCCCGCTTTGTCCGCGAACTGATGGACTTTTTCGCCCAGACGTACAAGGATGCACAGGGCTTCGACTACCCGCCGGTCCACGATCCGTGTGCCGTCGCCTACGTCATCGACCCCACGGTGATGACCACCCGCAAGGTCCCGGTCGACATCGAACTGCAGGGCAAGCTGACCCTCGGCATGACCGTCGCCGACTTCCGCGCCCCCGCGCCGGCCGACTGCCACACCTCCGTGGCCGTGGACCTTGACCGCACCAAGTTCTGGAACCTGGTGACCGATGCGCTGGTCCGCATCGGCGAGGTAGAAACGGGAACCGCCACCACAACGACGACGGCGGCGCCCGCCTCCGCGACGTCGGTCACCACCGGGGAGGCAGCGAAATGAGCGCCGTTCTCCACGACACCAAGGCCACCCGCGGCGGCACCACCGCCCTGATGGTCGCCCTGCTGACGGCCTGCGTGGCCTTCCAGCTCAATGCCTCCATGCTCAGCCCCGCCCTGGTCACCATGGGGGAGGAACTGCAGACCGACCAAGCCTCGATCGGCCTGTCCCAGACGTGGTTCTTCACCACCGCCGCGCTGTTCTCCCTGTTCCTGCCCCGGCTGAGCGATATCGTCGGCCGCAAGCGAATCCTCGTCGGCATGATGCTGCTGACGGCCGTCGGCTCCGTGATCGCGGCGCTGGCCCCGGACGTTACGTGGCTCTTCGTGGGCCGGATCATCCAGGGCGTCAGCGGCCCCACCGTTCCGCTGTGCCTGATCATGCTGCGCACCGCCGTGCCCAACCCGCGCACGTACGGCACGCTGATGGGGGTCATCCTCGCGGTCAACGGCGGCGTGGCCGGCGTCGATGCCTTCCTCGGCGGCTACATGGCCGAGCACTACGGCTTCCGCAGCATCTTCTGGTTCATGGTGGTGCTCGCCGTGCTCGCCGCGATCCTCGTCGCCGTCCTGACGCCCGAGAGCAAACCGCAGGCCGGGACGCGGATGGACTGGACCGGCGTCGTCTTTATTGTTGTCGCAGTCGGTGCCCTGCTCACCGCGCTGAACGAGGCCGCCAAGCTGGTCGGCGCGTTCTCCACGGGAACCCTGATTCTCTCGCTGGTGTTGATCGCCGTGGCCGCCGCAGCGTTCGCCGCCTTCTGGGTCACCGAAAAGCGTACGAAGGAGCCGATGGTCGAGATTGTCCATCTGCGCCAGCGCTCCACGTGGGCGCCGCTGCTGACCACAATCCTGACCATGACCGGCATCTTCGCCGTGATCAACGGGATTGTCCCCGCTTACGTACAGGCCGCCGCACCCGGCTTCGGCCTCGGCCCCACCGAAACGGCGCTGCTCATCCTGACCCCCTACGCGCTGCTGGGCTGGGTCTTCGGCCCGATCAGCGGGCGGCTCGCCCCGGTCCTGGGCTACACCAATGTCCTGCGCATCGGCATGATCGGCAGCATCGTCTCCCTGGTGATCATTGCGCTGTTCGGCCTGAACAGCCTGCCGGTGATGGTCGCCGCCACTGCGCTGCTCGGCATCATGTACGCCGGCACCGCGAACATCATGCTCAACGGGCTCGGCGTGGTGCTCTCGCCCCCGGGCAACCCCGGCTTCCTGCCGGGTATGAACGCCGGAGCCTTCAACCTCGGCGCCGGGCTGAGCTTCCTGGTGCTGCCGGCGGTGCTCGTGGGCACCTCGGCGCTGGGCGACCGCGGCTCTTACCTTACGGTGATTGTGGTCGGCCTGGTCATCACCGTCGCGGCCTTCGCCGCCTCGCTGCTGATCCCCAAGCCCGTTGAGGCCGAGGTGGAAAAGTGAGTCCGCGGGCCGGACGCATCGTCGTCGTTGGTTCACTGAACGCGGACCTGACCATCTACACCGAGCGGCTGCCCAACCCTGGCGAAACCCTCCGCGGCGAAGGCTTCACCGTGAACCCGGGAGGCAAGAGCGCCAACCAAGCCGTGGCCGCTGGCCGGCTCGGCGGCAACGTCGCCCTGATCGGCGCCGTGGGCGAGGACTCCAACGGAGACATGCTGCTGGCCTCCGTGGCAGGGGCCGGCGCGGACGTTTCCCGCGTGCGCCGTGCCGCCGGCGTCGAGACCGGCGTCGCGGTCATCACCGTTGACGCCGCGGGGGAGAACAGCATCGTTATTTCCCCCGGCGCCAACGGCACGGTGGTTCCGGATGATGTCGCCGCAGCCGGGGACGTTTTCAATGGCGCCGCCGTGGTTTGCCTCTGCCTCGAGGTCGGCCTGGACGTCGTGGAGGCGACAGCACGAGCAGGGCACGACGCCGGAGCTACAGTGCTGCTCAACCTCTCGCCTTACGCGCCCGTGCCCAGAAGCCTGGCCGAACTCACCGACGTCCTGCTGGTCAACGCGCACGAGGCTTCGCTGTTCCTCGGCGGCGGCGAAATGCCCTGCGCCGATGCCGCCGTTGCCGACTGGGAGCAGGTGCGCTTGCAGTTTGCGGCGCAGGGGCTGGACCGCGTCGTGGTCACTCTGGGTGCCGAAGGCTCCATCGTGCTGGATGGGCATGCCGAGGAGGGGCGCCGTTTCACCCGGATCGCCCCCACCAAGGTTGACGCCGTGGACACCACCGGCGCCGGCGACGCCTTCACCGGGTCCCTCGCGGCACGGCTAGCCGCAGGGGAGACCCTGGCCGAGGCGGCGGCGTTCGCTTCGGTCGCTGCTGCCCTGGCCGCCACGAAGAAGGGAACCCAGGCCGCGTATCCGCGGCTGGCGGACGTGGAGCGCCTGCGGGCCGGCGCCTGACGGCAGAGGCCGTACACCACCCACAAACGAACGGCGCCGTGCACCGGAAGGTGCGCGGCGCCGTCGTCGTTGGTGGAGCCTCTCACCCTCCGGGCAGAACTCTTTGTGGTCTGTGGGGCGGCGATTATAAGTGTCCGGCTGCAGTAATCCCGAAAAAACGCGGGCGCCACGGGACCCGACTCCCTGTCAATAAAAAATGAACGTTTGGACGGGAATTAGACCAGCAACCATTGCCAACCCGCTACCGGTGTTGTGGCATTGAGTTGCCGCCGGCAACCAGGCCCTTTCACGGAGGGGCTGCCGACGGCATTCGCATGCAGTTCCATCGCAGTTGATTCGACGAGGAGTCAGGTGAAAAAGACGAAACCAGCGCTCATGGCACTCTCATTGGTTCTTTCAGCGGGGTTGGCGGGAGGCCTTGCCGCCCCCGGCGCTACGGCAGCCGACACCACGGACACCGTGCAGCAAAGTAGTGAAAAGGTCCTCGGATCGGGCGCTATCACCGTCAAGCGGGACACCTACGGCGTCCCGCACGTCTACGCGGACAAGACCCGAGATCTGTTCTACGGCTATGGCTATTCAGTTGCTGAGGACCGTATGTTCCAACTGGAAATGGCCAAACGCGCCGTTCTGGGCACCTCTGCCGAAGTGCTGGGCGCGGACTACGTCGAGATCGACAAGCGCTCCCGGGCCTCCTTTGACCCGGAAGCCATCAGGGAGCAGATTGCTGCCCTGCCCGCAGAAGATCGGGACATCCTCGACGGTTACGCGGCCGGTTTCAACAAGCGCATTTCGGAGGTCATGGACAACCCGGGCGCGCTGCTGCCGAAGCAGTTCACCGATTACGGCTTCGAGCCCTCCCGGTGGTCAGGGTACGACGTGGCGATGATCTGGGTCGGCACCATGGCCAACCGATTCTCGGACAGCGCAGGGGAGCTTTCCAGCCTGCAGGTCCTCCAGCAGCTCACCGCCGAACACGGTGCGGAGCAGGGCCAGCTCCTCTTCGATCAGCTGCAGTGGATCGAAGATCCCACCGCCCCCACCACCGTGCCGCGCAAGGATAAAAAGCGACCGAACCAGCTGGCCTCGGACAGCCCCTCCCAGATGGCCAAGCTCAACAAAGTCTCCCAGGATCTGAAGGATGACGGCTTGGAGCGGATGAAGCAGTTCGGCGGCGGCGACTGGCCGAACCTCCAGCCTGAGGCCAGCAATCTCTGGATCGTCGGCGGTAAGAAGAGCAAGGAGAAGGGCTCGGTGCTGCTCAATGGCCCCCAGTTCTCCTGGTTCAACCCCTCCTATGTCTACGGCATCGGCCTGCACGGGGCCGGTTACGATGTGACGGGGAACACACCCTTCGCCCACCCCACCATCCTCTTCGGCACCAACAAGAACATCAGCTGGGGATCCACCGCCGGACCGCTCGACGTCAACGACGTCTACCAAGAGCAGCTGAACCCGGAAAACCCCCACGAGTACAAGTACGACGGCGATTGGGTGCCGATGGATGTCCGCACCGAAAAGATCGAGGTCGCCGGACAGGAACCGATCGAACAGCAGGTTTACTCCACCGTCCACGGTTTCGTGACCAGCTTTGACGAAGCGAACAACACGGCATACTCAAAGAAACGCAGCTGGACCGGTACCGAAATCCAGTCTTTCATGGCTTGGATCAAGATCATGAAGGCCCAAAACTGGGAGGAGTACCTGGCCCAGGCGGAGAAGGTGGGCATTACGATCAACTGGTACTACGCCGACAAGAAAGGCAACATCGGCTACGTCTCCCCAGGCAAGCTGCCCATCCGCGCCGAAGGGCACGACCCGCGGCTCCCCGCCGTCGGCGACGGGTCCATGGAGTGGAAGGGCATCAGGGACTTCTCCGAAAACCCCAAGGTTTACAACCCCAAACAGGGCTATATCGTGAACTGGAACAACCAGTCCGGTGCCGGCTTCAACGCAGGCTCAGGAAACTGGTCGCCGGTGGACCGGGTCAACGAGATCATTGAACGGCTTGAGGACCAGCAGAAGTTCACGACCGACGAGATCTGGAACATCAACGAAGAAACCTCGTTTGCGGACCTGAACATCCGCTACTTCCGCCCGTTCCTCGAGGAAGCCGTCAAAACGCTGCCCGCCAAGGATCCCGTGGTCCAGGATGTCCGGCTCCTGACAGGATGGGATGGCCAGCGCCGTGACAGTGACGGCGACGGCAAGCTCGACGGCCCTGAGGCAGCGATCATGGATGCCTGGCTGCCGATCCTGTTCGAGGCGGTGCTCAAGGACGACCTGCCAGCCTCCGTTTTTGCCAGCTACTCGCAGGGCACCGGTCTCGCCCGTCCCGCAAACGGCAGCAAGCTCGTCTACAACGCCCTGTTGGGTAAAGACGCCGGGGTCTTACAGCACGTCGACTTCTTTAATGGCGCGGACAAGAAGCAAGTCTTGCTGGAAACCTACCAGCAGGCGCTGGAGAAGCTCGAGGCCGAACAGGGCACCGACCGCAAGAACTGGACCGCGCCCACGCCCCAGCACGAGTTCTCTTACAAGAACTTTATCGGCGTCCCGCAGGCGAACCCGAACGAGAACCTGACTGGGCCGGACTACATGAACCGCGGCACCCAGAATGACATCGTCTCGCTCTTCGGTTCGCAGGCCGAGATGTGCACGGTAGCCCCGCCCGGCCAAAGCGGCTTCATCGCTCCAGACGGCACCAAGTCCCCGCACTACGCTGATCAACTGCAGATGTACGCGGACTTCGAATGCAAGACGGAAAACCTCTACCCGGAACAGCTCGAAGCCAACCTCGAGAGCGAGAAACTACTGAAGTGACCTGTTCGTAGTCGACAGCAGGCGGCCACCGGCGGTGGCCGCCTGCTGCTTTCCCTATGGGCCTACCGGTTCGTAGCCGACGAGCCAGTGGAGTCCGTAACGATCGATCACCTGGCCATCGGAGGCGCCCCACGGCTTCGGGGCAAGGGGATCGACGACCCGGCCGCCAACGGCGAGCTTGTCGAACCACTCGTGCAGCACCTCGGGCTCGGCCGTCCCCAGCAACGAGAGCATGACGCCCTCGAGCCGGACGGTCTTCTCGCCGGGTGCCGCATCCGATCCGGCCAGGGCGACCACGCCGTTCAGCATTCCGTGGGCTATCTGCCCCGGCGGTCCCGCACTGTTGCCGAAGTCCTTATTGGTGTGCAGGGAAAGCTCTCCGCCAAAGATCTCTGCATAGAAACCGAGAGCTTCGCGGGCAGTGCCGGGGAAGCTGATATAGATCTGCGGTGCCGTCATGGGCACAGCCTACAGACACGGATTGCCCGCACCGGCGGGTTCCGGTCCTCGGAGATAAGACGAAGAGGGATGTTCCCCGCACCGCGGTGCACGGAACATCCCTCTTTCGCTCGCCCCGTGGGCGGCGGAACCTACCCGAAGTACTTCGGCAGGGTGCCCTCGTGGGCTTCCTTCAGTTCAGCCAGCGGCACGGAGAACTCGCTCTGGAAGTCCAGCGCGCCGTTCTCGGTGTCCACCACGCCGATGCGCATGAACGGGAAGCCCCGCGCGCCGCACATGTCCTTGAAGCGGACCTCTTCGCTGCGCGCCACGGACACGACGGCGCGGGCCTGGGACTCGCTGAACAGCAGCGTGAACAGGTCGACGCCGTCACGTTCGCAGACCTCGCCCAGGCCGATCCGGGCACCGACGCCGAAGCGCAGCGCCATCTCGGACAGGGCAGCGGCCAGGCCGCCTTCGGAGAGATCGTGGGCGGCGTCGATCATGCCGTCCCGGGAGGCGTTGATCAGCAGCTCGCCCAGCAGCTTCTCGGCCGCCAGGTCCACGGCCGGGGGCTTGCCGCCCAGGTGTCCGCGCAGGTTGGCCCATTCGGAGCCGTCCAGCTCGTCGCGGGTGGTGCCCATCAGGTAGATGGCCTGGCCGTCCTCGCGCCAGCCGGACGGTGTGCGGCGGCCGACGTCGTCGAGCTTGCCGAGCATCGCCACGACCGGGGTCGGGTGGATCGGGGTGTTGCCGGTCTGGTTGTACAGCGAGACGTTGCCGCCGGTGACCGGGACGCCCAGTTCCATGCAGCCGTCGGAGAGGCCGCGGATCGCTTCGGCCAGCTGCCACATGACGTCCGGGTCCTCCGGCGAACCGAAGTTCAGGCAGTCGGACACCGCCATCGGGATAGCACCCACGGTTGCGACGTTCCGGTAGGCCTCGGCCAGGGCCAGTTGCGCGCCCTGGTAGGGATCCAAGTAGGTGTAGCGGCCGTTGGCGTCGGTGGCCAGGGCAACCCCGAGACCGGTTTCCTCGTCCACCCGGACCACTCCGGCGTCGTCGGGCATGGCCAGTGCGGTATTGCCGCCCACGTAGCGGTCGTACTGGTTGGTCACCCAGTCCTTCGAGCACATGTTCGGGGACGCCATCAGTTCCAGCACGGCTGCCTTGAGGTCTTCGGCGCTGGCCGGGGGGTTGGCGCCGGCGGCGGAGGCGCGGAAGCCGTCTGCCTGGACCCTGTCCTGCCATTCCGGGCGGGCGTAGGGCCGGTTGTAGACCGGGCCGTCGTGGGCGACGGTGCGCGGGTCGACGTCGACGATGGTCTCGCCGTCCCACTTGATGACCAGGCGGCCCGTGTCGGTGACCTCGCCCAGCCAGGAGTATTCCACGGCCCACTTGGCCATGACGGCCTCGAACGCCTCGACGTTCTCGGGCGAGACCACGGCCATCATGCGTTCCTGCGACTCGGACATCAGGATTTCACCCGGCGTCAGGGTCGGATCGCGCAGCAGCACGGAGGTCAGCTCGACGTCCATGCCGCCGTCGCCGTTGGAGGCCAGCTCCGAGGTGGCGCAGGAGATGCCGGCGGCCCCCAGGTCCTGAATGCCCTCGACCAGCGAGCCCTTGAACAGTTCCAGGCAGCACTCGATGAGCACCTTCTCCGAGAACGGGTCGCCGACCTGGACCGCGGGGCGCTTGGAGGGCTTGGTGTCGTCGAAGGACTCCGAGGACAGGATGGACGCACCGCCGATGCCGTCGCCGCCGGTGCGCGCGCCGAACAGCACCACCTTGTTGCCCTTGCCGGAGGCGTTGGCCAGCCGGATGTCCTCGTGGCGCATGACGCCCACGGCCAGGGCGTTCACCAGCGGGTTGCCCTGGTAAACGGAGTCGAAGACGACCTCGCCGCCGATATTCGGCAGGCCCAGCGAGTTGCCGTAGCCGCCGATGCCGGCGACCGCACCGTGGACGACGCGGGCGGTGTCCGGGTGGTCGATCGCGCCGAAGCGCAGCGGGTCCATCACGGCCACCGGGCGCGCGCCCATGGAGATGATGTCCCGCACGATGCCGCCGATGCCGGTCGCGGCGCCCTGGTACGGCTCGACCATGGTGGGCGAGTTGTGCGACTCGATCTTGAAGGTTACGGCCCAGCCGTCACCCAGGTCCGTCACGCCGGCGTTCTCGCCGATGCCCACCAGCATGTGCTTCTTCATGTCCTCGGTGACCTTGTCGCCGAACTGGCGCAGGTGGACCTTGGAAGACTTGTAGGAGCAGTGCTCGGACCACATCACCGAATACATGGCCAGCTCGGCGGCGGTGGGGCGTCGGCCCAGCACCTTGACTACCTCGTCGAACTCGTTGCGCTTCAATCCCAGCTCGGCCCAAGGCAACTCGGTGTCCGGGGTCTGCGCGGCATGCTCCACGGTGTCGATGTTGAACTGACGCCCCTCGGCGCGTTCGACGGCGTCGGCCGCCCCGCCGTAGCTCTGCACGTGCTCATTGCGTGCCTCGGCCTCGGTTTCCAGCCGGGTATCCACTGTTGCGCTGGTCGGATTGGTCTCGGTCATTTACTTGGCACCTGCCACAATCTTCGTCAAAACGGAGGTGAAAATTCCCAGGCCGTCGGTGCCGCCGCGCAGCTCGACGTCGCCGAAGGCGGAAGAGTCCGGGCCGAAGCCGGCTTCCACGGCGTGTTCGGGGTGCGGCATCAGGCCCACCACGTTGCCCGCGGCGTTGCTGATTCCGGCGATGTCGCGGCGCGAGCCGTTCGGGTTGCCGTCCGAGTAGCGGAACACCACGCGGTTCTCGGCTTCCAGCTCGTCCAGGGTCTTCTCGTCGGCGACGTACTGGCCGTCCTGGTTCTTCAGCGGCACCACGATTTCCGCGCCGGCTTCGTACTGGCTGGTCCAGGCCGTGGTGTTGTTCTCCACGCGCAGCCTCTGGTCGCGGCAGAGGAAGTGCAGGTGGTTGTTCTTGATCATGGAGCCGGGCAGCAGGTGTGCCTCGGTCAGCACCTGGAAGCCGTTGCAGATGCCCAGCACCGGCAGCGGATCGTGCTGCGCGTTGGCGGCGTCGGCAATCTGCTCCATCAGCGGGGCAAAGCGGGAGATCGCGCCGGCGCGCAGGTAGTCGCCGTAGGAGAAGCCGCCGGGGATGATCACGCCGTCCACGCCCTGCAGGTCATGGTCGCCGTGCCACAGGCTGACCGCTGTGCCGCCGGCAATCCGCACGGCACGGGCCGCGTCGCGGTCGTCGAGCGTGCCGGGGAAGGTGACGACGCCGATGCGCGCGCCCGAAAGGCCTGCGTCCGGTGCGGGCGAGAAGTCGCCGATCAGGGGTGTCTCAGTCATTATTCGCCGGCCCCGATGGTCGCCTCGGTGATGACCTCCACCCGGGTGACGTCTTCGATCACGGGGTTGGAGAGCAGCGTGGCGGCGGCATGCCGGGCCTGTTCCAGGAGTTCCTCGGTCACCTCGCCGTCAACCGTCAGTTCGAAGCGCTTGCCCTGGCGGACTTCGCTGAAGCCGGCCAGGCCCAGGCGGTTCAGCGCGCCGGCAATGGCTTTGCCCTGCGGATCAAGGATTTCGGGCTTGGGCATGACATCAACAACGATCCGGGGCATCCGGCCACTCCTGTGCTTGGATTGTGCTCTTCAAACGAAGCGAGGCGCGCGGAACTCAGTGCAGTGTCAATCCAACAATTGGTGCCGTCTCACGCTGATCCAGCGCTCCGCGAGCTTGCATGACTATTCTACCGGCATCGCGGGGCGCTGATTTTACGGGACGACGACGGCGGATCCCGGCAAAACCGTGCCGTCGGCCAGCGGGGCTCGTAGCATGGCTTCATGACGGAGAAGCCACAGTCCATGCTGCTGCCCATCTTGGCCGCCGTCGTGCTGGGCGGCCTCGGGCGGATGGTCATTCGGAAGAAACGCGACGACCGGCGGACCGCCCGTGCCGCACGCCGGGATCTTGACCGCCGGGTGAGCGAAGTCATGCGCGACGGCCGGCGCTGACCCGGTCGGTCACGGCGGCTCTGACCAGGTCGGCCACGGCGGCGCTGACCAGGTCGGCCACGGCGGCGCTGACCAGGTCGGCACTAAACTTCGCCGGCGCGGCCGCCCAGCAACGCGGCCATGGCGTTCCACTCGGAGATCTTGCACCCGTCGGTGAGGGAGAAGTGCTTGTTAACCTCGCGGCCGTTGAAGGTGCCGGTGACGTGGGCCTGCTGCGGACCGCCGTATTGCTGGGTGCAGAGGCGGTTGGGATCGGGCAGTTCGAAGAAGACCTTGTCCCCGTGCTTGGCCAGCGCCGCGCAAGCGCCCTCCGGGTCCCTGACCGTGGAGCCTTCGGCGGGATGGGAATCCCGGCACACCAGCAGTTGCTCAAGCCGGGCGGTGCTGTCGGCGGAGGTCAGCATGATGGACAGTTCGGCATCCACGGCCACGCCTTTCTGGTCGTCCGTCGGGGGTTCCGAGGGAGCGGGTTCCGACGGGGAAGGGGTCCCCTCGTCGCCCGGGGAAGGGGCCCCGCCGTCGCCCGGGGAAGCGGGAACGGCGATGCCGGGGGAAGGCTGCGGCTGGTCGCCCTGGCCGCAGGCCGCCAGCCATGGCAGGAAGAGCAGGCAGGAAAGGAGCACCGCCGCTTGGCGGCAACGGCCCCGCCGCCGCCCTGGACGCTCCGCCTCAACGGCCATGGTCAGTCCTCCGTTCGAGTCTTTCCCGGAGCGGAGTGACGCGCGCCCGCACGGTGCGACGACGAGTTCCCCTCCGTCCCGCGGTCCGGCACATTAGGCGCCTTGAGCACATCCAGTGCCTCCAGCACGTCCAGGGCTTCCAGGAGCCGGAGGCGCAGCGCCTGCGCCTCTTCGGCAAACGCCCGCTGGGCCGCCACGTACTGGGCGCGGCCCTCGGTGGTCTCGATCCTGACCGGTTCGTAGCCCCAGCCCGAGAGGTCGTAGGGCGAGGCCCGCATGTCCAGCTCGCGGATCCGCCAGGACAGCTCGAAGCAGTCCATCACCAGTTCGCTGGGCAGCGCCGGGGCCAGCTTGTACGCCCACTTGTACAGGTCCATGTTGGCGTGCAGGCAGCCGGGCTGTTCCATCTGCCGCTGGTTTTCCCGGGTGGGCTGCAGCGTGTTCAGCGGTATGGCCTGCGGCGTGTAAAACCGGAAGGCGTCGAAGTGCGAGCAGTTGATCCGGCTGCCCTCCACCACCTGATCCGTTCCCTCCGCGCCGAGCCGCAGCTCCAGGTAGTCGTGCCGGACGCCGTTGAGCCGTGACTTGTAGGCCATGGCCCACTCGTGCAGCCCGAAGCAGCCGAACCGGGCCGGCCGCGACGCGGCGCCGGCCAGGATTTCCCGCGAAAACGCCACCGCCGTTCCCCGCGCCGCCAGGAAGGCTTCGGCGTCGAAGGTGACGGCACCGGCGTCGTGCTCCACTCCCGTGGCGCGGCACTCGGCGGCGGTCAGCGCCCGGTAAAACTTCCACCCGCGGCGCTCGCCGGCGCCGTCGCCGGTCAACATTACGCCAGCGCCGGGATGCCAGCGCGCCAGCTGCCCCGGCTTAAGGCTGTAATACGTGAAGAGGAAGTCTTCCACCGGGTGTTTCAGCCCGGCCGAGCGGCGCTGCAGGTAGGGCTGGGTGAAGCGCTCGGCGCGCTCGCCGTGGGCCCGGGCGCGCGGCAGCCACTGCTCCGGTTCGAGCACCCGGAGCCGGTCGAGGAGAACCTGCGGCGCCATGGTTCCATTGTCCCAGCCGCCGCGTCAGATTGGCACCCGGCTTATAGCACCGCCGGCCCCGGCAGGGAAGTACGCGCAGGGAATTTCCGCGGCGGCGCACCCAAGAAGGGTGAAACGGTTCTTTCAGACCTTCCGGTGCGGTACTTTGATCCCACAGACGCACCATGTGGCTGTTGTCACAGATGGGGATGGGGCCGGCCTCGCACGCCGGGGAAATCCAATACCCTGCGGCCGCACGGCCTGCAGGATAGGCATTCGGCTGCGTCTGCGGGCCGACCAAAGCGGTCGCGCCCACCGGATGAAAGGCATTTCCTTCTCATGACACAGCAAAGCAGCAGCTTTGTGCACCGGCAGGGATTGCGCTCTGCCGCGGCACTCGCACTGGGGATACCGCTGATCCTCTCCGGGCTCGCCGGCCCGGCGGCGGCCGCACCCGCCGACCTCGCCCGCACCATCACCTCGAATCCGGACGGGCAGCAGGCCGTCTACGAGGACGGCCGCTACATCGTGATGCTCTCCGGCGACCCGCTGGCCACCTATGAGGGCGGCGTGTCCGGCATCGCGGCAACGAAGCCCGCGCCGGGCGAAAAGCTGAACGGAAACAGCGCCAACGCCAAGAAGTACCGGGCACACCTGCAGGAGCAGCAGAACGACGTCGCCGCCTCCCAGGGCGTCAAGATCGGGAAGAGCTTCACGACGGCGGTGAACGGCTTCGCGGCGGAGTTGACCGGGCTGCAGGCAGCCGAGCTGGCCAAGAAGCCGGGCGTGGCGGCGGTAGCTCCGGACGAGCAGCACCACCCGGACTACTCCAGCACCGATTTCCTGGACCTGCCCGGCGGCAACGGCGTCTGGGCCGAACAGTATGGCGGCGCACAAAACGCCGGCAAGGGAACCGTGGTCGGCGTGATCGACACCGGCTACTACCCGGACAGCGACTTCCTGGCCGGCGAAGAGGTCAAGCCGCTGACCGGCAAGGCCAAGGTCGGCGAACCGTACCTGACGCCGGATGGCAAGATCGCCATGCTCAAGGCAGACGGCAGCACGTTCCTGGGCGAATGCCAGCCGGGCCAGGAAGGCTCCGGATTCGACGGCACCGAATGCAACTCCAAGGTGCTCAGCGCCCGCTACTACGCCGACGACTTCCTGGCCTACGTGCCGCCGGAAGACAGGCACCCGCAGGAGTCCATCTCCCCGCTGGACATCGCCAGCCACGGCACCCACACCGCCACCACGGCCGCCGGCAACAGCGGCGTGACGCAGACCGTTGACGGCCGCGACTTCGGCACCGGCAACGGCGTGGCTCCGGCCGCCAAGGTCGCCGTCTACAAGATCTGCTGGGAGGACAACGACGACGCCACCGGCGGCTGCTACACCTCGGCCTCCGTGTCCGCGATCGAGCAGGCCATCCTCGACGGCGTCGACGTGCTGAACTACTCCATCTCCGGCAACAACAACTCCGTCCTGGACCCGGTGTCGGTGGCGTTCCTGAGCGCGGCCGAGGTGGGCGTTTTCGTTTCCGCCTCCGCCGGCAACGCGGGTCCGGCTCCCGCCACCGTCAACCACAGCGCGCCCTGGGTGACCACTGTGGCCGCCAGCACGTTCTCCAACGAACTGCAGGGCACCGTGGAACTCTCGGACGGCACCAAGTACCGCGGCACGTCCATCATGAACCGCGAGGTTCCGCAGACTGCGCTGATCCTTTCCGCGCAGGCCGGTGCGGCCGGCGCCACCGGTGACGAAGCACGCTTGTGCTACCCCGGCAAGCTTGATCCGGCCAAGGTCGAAGGCAAGATCGTCATCTGCGACCGCGGCGTGATCGCCCGCGCGGACAAATCGGTCGCCGTCGAGCAGGCCGGCGGTGTCGGCATGGTGCTCGTCAACGTGACCCCCGGGTCGCTCGACCTGGACCTGCATGCCGTCCCCACCGTGCACATCGACGACCCGTCCATCAAGGACAAGGTCGCCGCGGACCCGTCGCTGACCGCGGCGCTGCGCGACCGTGACACCACGGGGCTGCCGCAGAGCCCGGTCCCGCAGGTCGCCGAGTTCTCCTCGCGCGGTCCGTCCACGGCGGTGGACTCGAACCTGCTGAAGCCGGACGTCACGGCCCCCGGCGTGAACGTGCTCGCCGGAGTTTCCCCGGTAGTTGGCGGCGAGACCAGCGGCTTTATGTCCGGCACCTCGATGGCCGCGCCGCACGTAGCCGGCCTCGGCGCGCTGCTGCTGGCCAAGAACCCCAAGTGGTCCCCGGCCACCGTGAAGTCGGCGATGATGACCACCGCCGGCGACCTGGTCACGGAAGACGGCTCGGTGAACGAAGACCGCTTCGCCACCGGCGCCGGCCACGTGGATACCGCCCGGATGGGCGATCCCGGCCTGGCCTACGATGCCGATATCAACGACTGGCTCGGCTTCATCCAGGGCACAGGCCTGGACCTGGGCCTGAAGAAGCGGGACACCGTCGAGTCCAAGGACATCAACGTGCCGTCGTTCGCCCTCGGGAAGCTGGCCGGAAAGGTCACCGTGGAGCGCACGCTCACAGCCCTGAAGCCCGGCACCTACACGGCGGCCGTGGACCTGCCGGGCGTGAACGTGAAGGTCTCGCCCGCGAAGCTGACCTTCAAGAAGGCCGGCCAGGAACGCACGTTCAAGGTCACCTTCGAGAATGCGGATGCGCCGCTGGATCAGTTCACCATGGGTGAGCTGGTCTGGACGGAAGAGGCCAAGGGCTCCGGCCAGCACGCGGTCGTCTCGCCGATCGCCGTCCGGCCGGTCACCGCGGTGGCTCCCGCCAGCGTCGCGTTCGCTTCCGACGGCGGCGACGGCTCGGGCACGATCGAGGTCACCTCGGGCACCAACTCGCCGATCGACGTCGCGGTCGAGGGCCTGGCCAAGGCCAACGCCACCGCAGTGGAGAAGGTCCCTGGCCAGCCCGCCGTGATCGGTTCCAACGGCAGCACCGGATTCGCCCCGCAGGCGGTGCCGGCGGGTGCCACGCTGGCGCAGTTCTCCATCACCGCGGCCGACCCGGGGGCAGACTGGGATCTGTATGTCTACACCCCAGCCGGTACCGTAATCTCCGCGGCCACTGCGTCGGCGAGCGAGTCCCTGGCCATCAACAATCCGGCCCCGGGCACGTACTATGCCATCGCGCACCTGTACAGCAGCCCGGACGGCAAGGCGAGCAAGGGGACCATCGACGCGGTTGCGCTGAGCGGTGACGCCGGCAACCTGACGGTCAGCCCGGATCCGCTGCAGCTGGCCAACGGCGAGACCGGCACGGTAACCGCCGCCTGGTCCGGCCTGGCAGCCGGCAGCTGGGTCGGCCTGATCAAGTTCGGCGACGGCGCGGCCACGGCGGTGACGGTCAACGTCTCCGGCAACGGCGCCGCGGCGCAGGCGCCGGCAGCTGAAGGTACGGCCGTGATAGTCGACGGCAGTGCCTCGGAGCAGCCCGGGCAGCGCTCCGGCCGCTAACGGCGCCGGCGGCCCCGGCCGCTGACAGCACCTGAACAAGCGGGAGGGTGGCCGGTGGATACAACCACCGGCCACCCTCCCGCCGCATCTTCCGGCGGCTCCGTGCGTTGGCGCTAGTCCGTGGCTTCCCGCGCGGCCTTGATCAGCGCATGCATCGAGGCGTTCAGTTCGCGCAACTGCTCGCGTTCAAGACCCAGGCGCGCCAGCATGGTTCCGGGCACGGCCAGTGCCTCCTCCCGCAGCGCCTGGCCGGCAGCGGTCAGCCCCACGGCCAGCGCCCGCTCGTTGCCTTCCACCCGCTCCCGGGTCACGAGGCCGGCCTGCTCCAGCCGCTTGAGCATGGGGGACAGGGTGGCGGGTTCCTGCTGCAGCGCCTCGGACAGGTCCTTGACCATCCGCGGGCTCTGCTCCCAGAGGGCGAGCATCATCAGGTATTGCGGATGCGTGAGGCCCAGCTTCTCCAGCACCGGCTTGTAGGAGGCCACCACGCTGCGCGACGCCACCGACAGCGCGAAGCACAGCTGGTGCTCCAGCAGCAGGTCGTCCGTCGTCCCCGCCGTCGCTGTCACGGCCACCACTCTCCATCAGTTCGTGCGCTAATTGTTCGTCCCCTATTATGGGGTTGAATGCCCGCAGAGTCTACCGGGCACCGGAAGAAGGATCACGCCCATGACCGAGAAGAAGTCCCGCGTCAACGCGTTCATGCGGGCGACCGGCAAGTTCCGCATCGTCTTCGGCCCGGCCCAGAAAAGCGGCGTCGACCATCCCATGACCGAGGAGAACAAGGCGCTGCTCCAGCAGCGCGAGGCCGAAGCGTCGCAGTGGGAAACGGTCACCCGGGCGGACGGCAGCACCTACATCGTGCCGAAGAAGCCGGCCTAGCCCCGCCCTGTTCTTCCGTACCGGGCCTCGTTAAACTGATGCCACGGATTCTTCTGAGCAAGAAGGTGATTCAGATGGCTGGAAATCGGCGTTTCATGGACCGCTTCATGCGAGCCACGGAGAAGGCGGCGAAGGTCTGGGGCCCTGCCGATCGCATCGAAGCCGACACCCCGGTGGTGCACCGGCACGACGCGGCGGAGAAAGCGGCGGAGGAACAACTGGCCGAGATCGAAGTGGAGCGCGGTCCCGGCCACGCCTACGCCTACCGCAAGCCGCGCAAGGCCTGACACGCGACGAGGCCGCGCAGGGCCTGACACACACGGAGAGGGGCTGTCAGCCAACTGCTGACAGCCCCTCTCCGTTTCCGCCCCGCGGCGTCAGCGGCCGGTGCCGCCGTAGACCGTGGCTTCCTCGTCGGTGTCCAGGTCGAATGCCGCGTGGACAGCGCGGACCGCCGTGTCCAGCAGATCGGCGTGCGTGACAATCGAGATGCGGATCTCGGAGGTGGAGATCATGTCCACGTTCACGCCGGCCTTGTGCAGGGCTTCGAAGAACTTGTAGGAGACGCCGGGATTGGAGCGCATGCCCGCCCCGATCAGCGAGAGCTTTCCGACGTTTTCGTTGTAGAGAATGCCCTCGAAGCCCACCACGTCCTGGGCCGCGTTGAGTGCCTCCAGGGCTTCCTTGCCCTCCACCATGGGCAGCGTGAAGGAGATGTCCGTCTTGCCGGTCCCGCGGGTGGAGATGTTCTGCACGATCATGTCAATGTTTGAGTGCGCGCCGGCGACGATGCCGAAGATCTCCGCGGCCTTGCCGGGGATGTCGGGCACGCCCAGGATGGTGACCTTGGCTTCGGAGCGGTCGTGGGCAACGCCGGAGATGATGGGCTGTTCCAAGGGTTCTCCCTCTTGAATCTTGATCTTGTCGTCGGGGTTGGGCAGTACCCAGGTTCCCTCGTTCGTGCTGAAGGACGAGCGCACGTGCAGCTTCACGCCGAAGCGGCGGGCGTACTCGACGCAGCGCAGGTGCAGGATCTTCGAGCCGGAGGCCGCCATTTCCAGCATCTCCTCGCTGGAGATGGCGTCGATCTTGCGGGCGGTGTGCACCACCCGCGGATCGGCGGTGTAGATGCCGTCCACGTCAGTGTAGATCTCGCAGACGTCGGCGCCCAGTGCCGCCGCCAGCGCCACCGCGGTGGTGTCCGAACCGCCGCGGCCCAGCGTGGTGATGTCGTTGCTCTCCCGGCTGATGCCCTGGAAGCCGGCGACAATGGCGATCTCGCCCTTTTCGATGGTCGTCATCACCCGGTGCGGCGAGACGTCGATAATCCGCGCCCTGCCGTGGATGGCGTCGGTGACCATGCCGGCTTGGCTGCCGGTGAAGGACTGGGCCCTGGAGCCGAATTCCTGGATGGCCATGGCCAGCAGCGACATCGAGATTCGTTCGCCGGCGGACAACAGCATGTCCATTTCGCGGGCGCTGCTGCTGCTGGAGGAGACCTGGTTGGCCAGATCCAGCAGTTCGTCGGTGGTGTCTCCCATGGCGGACACGACGACGACAACCTGGTTGCCGGCGGCCTGGGTGTCGACCACGCGTTGTGCCACGCGTTTGATCCCCTCCGCGTCCGATACTGAGGAACCGCCAAACTTCTGCACTATCAGGCTCATGTGTTCTCTAAACAACTCCTGGGTTGGGGCCCGGACCGCGGCCGCCAGGGCGCGCCGCCGGGCTCATGGATTTGCTGCCACGCATCCCGGCTGCGCACCGCGCGGCAACCGCCATTCTAGCGCCGTAGTGGTTACGGCGGAGAATGCGGCGGACAGTATGACCGGCCAGGGTAATAACGACGACGGTGCCGGGCCAGGCGCCCGACACCGCCGACTGACGCGTGGCTGGGCCGCCGGTTTGCTACGTGAGCATGCGGCGGCCTTCGAAGGCGCGGCCCAGCGTAACTTCGTCCGCGTACTCGAGGTCGCCTCCCACCGGCAGGCCGGACGCCAACCGGCTGACGGGAATGCCGATGGTCTTGAGCATCCGGCCCAGGTAGGTCGCCGTCGCCTCGCCTTCAAGGTTCGGATCGGTGGCGATGATGATTTCCTCGATCTGTCCGTCCGAGAGGCGGCCGAGCAGCTCGCGGATGCGCAGTTGCTCCGGACCGACGCCGCCGATCGGATTGATGGCGCCGCCGAGCACGTGGTAGCGGCCCTTGAAGGACCGGGTGCGCTCGATCGCTATGACGTCCTTGGACTCTTCCACCACGCAGATGGCCGTCGGATCCCGGCGCGGGTCGCGGCAGATGTTGCAGGTGTCCTGTTCGGAGACGTTCCCGCAGATGGAGCAGAACTTCACCCGCTCCTTGACGTGGGTAACGGCGTCAACGAGCCGCTTCATGTCGGCCGGATCGGACTCCAAGATGTGGAACGCGATGCGTTGGGCGGACTTCGGGCCGATTCCAGGCAAGCGGCCGAGCTCGTCGATCAGCTCCTGGACAGCACCTTCGTACACTGAACCTTCAATCTCCGCGGGCGGTTAGGAACCGTCGAGGCTTCGTTCTTCGATCAGGCGTCCCCCGAGGAGCCTTTCAATGGCAGCGCGGCCCACCAGTCCGGAATCTTCGATGGCCTCGTCGTCTTCGCTGGGGATGTCCTCGACGTACTTCAAGTTTAGGTCACGGGCTGCCGGGGACGGCGCCGCGGCGGCAGATGTCGCCCGTGTGGCCTTCGCCTGATCCAGCAACTGCTGGTAGCGGCTGCGCTTTTGCCCGGGCATCTGCCGGTCCGGCGTCGTTTCCCATTCCTCGGCGGGTGGTTCGTCGTTCGCGTAGGGGATGTCGTCGTACGGAGAAGCCTGTGCCGGGGAGGAGGGGGCGGGAGTGCTTGGGGGTGCCGACAGGGCGCCGGCGGGCTGGCTGTTAGGTTGGGCGGCAGCCCCGAGGATTCCTCCTGCTGGAGAGGCTGGAGAGGCTGGAGCTGCTGGACCTGTTGGAGATGCGGGGGCGGGGGCGGGGAAGCCGGCCAGCGCCGAGCCGGAGTAATTTGAGGCCGATGGCGCACCGGCTGCCACGGGGACAGCGGTGGGAGCCCCCGGGGCCGCCATCCGCTCGGCCAGCTTCGCGAACACCGGCTTCTCCCCGGGCAGGGCCGGCGGCCGCTGGCCGTTGCCGGAGGCGCCGTTCGGCGATTCGGCCGACGGCGCTGACGCCGCGGTGGCCCCGGAGAAACCGCTGGGGGCTGATGCCCCTGACGCGGCGGAGGTAGCGCTGGGTGCGGAGGCGGCGGTGGGCGCCGAGAGGCTTGAGCCCGCGGACATGCCGCTGGGGGCTGAAGCGGCTGTGGGTGCCGACAAGCTTGAGCCCGCGGACATCCCGCTTGGGGCTGAAGCGCTGGTTGGCGCCGACATCCCGCTTGCGGCTGAAACGCCGGTGGACGCGGAGACCCCGCTGGGGGCAGACGGACCGGAAACGGCCGAGGCAGGGGATACGCCGGATCCCCCCGACATCGCAGGACCACCGGGGAAGCCGGACGTTGCGGAGCCAGCCGACGTCGCCGACCCGGCCGGTTCGGCCCGGGCAGCCGGCATCGCCGGTTCAGCAGAAGACGGAGAAGGCGCCGAGGCCGAGCCGGACATGAATCCGGTCATCCCGGCAGCGGCCGGTGCCGGCTGCGGATGACCTGCTTGCCCAACAACCGGTTGGGAAACCGGCGCGGGCGCACCTACCGTAGCGGTGTTGGCGGGCCAACCTCCGTCTGCCGGCTGCGGCCGGCTAGTAGGTACTTTTGGGTTTGACTCACCCGCTGTCACCGACGCGTCTTCGACGGTTTGAATCTGCAGGTCGATGCCGAGCACTTGCTGGATGGCCTGACGCACGTTGTCCGCGTGGTCGCCGTTGTTGAAGTTGGTGGCGGACCCCTGGTTCTTGAAGCCGAGCGTCAGCGCCGTGCCGTCGAGGCTGAGCGGCGAGGCATTCGTGCTGACGTTCATCCACGTCACCTTGCGGATGCCGCTGAGCGTGGTCAGGATCTCCGGCCAAGCGCGGCGGATCATCTCGATCTGCCCGGACGCCTGGGGGCCGGACTGGCCCTGACGAGGAGCGTGCGCCGGCGGTGCGGCCTGTTCCGGACGCGCCGGAGCCTGTTGTCCCGGAGCCTGCGCCTGTGGTGCAACGGGATCCGGTTGTGCCGGAGCCTGCGGTGCTGCATGCGCCTGCCGCTGCGGTCCGCGCTGCTGCGCCGGGGGCTGGCCCTGTGCCTGCGACCGCTCGTTGGCTGCCGCTACCGGCGCCGCCGTGTTCCGGGGAGATTGAGCCGGCTGACCCGATCCACGGGCCTGGTCTCCGGCCGGCGGGGCGGGGCGCTGGGCTTCGGGTGCCGGAGCCGGCTCCGGCATGGCGCCCCAGGTGCCACCCCAGTCGGCCGCGCTTTCGCCGGAGGAGCCGGCAGCAGCGTTCTGCTGGCCGGCCGCATCGGAGGGGACCTGCACACCGGCGTCCTGCCTGCCGCCGTCTCGCGGATTCCCGAACACCGACGACGGGACGGTCGGACGGCTGGAATCGTTGGCGGATGCCGGAGCCGAAGGCGGCTGGGCGGAAGACGCCTGGGCCTCGGCTGCGGCCGCGGCGCCGTTCCCATCCGGAGATCCGGAGGATGCCGCCGTCACAGGTGCCGTACCCCCGGAGCCAGCGGGAGCTCCGCCGTCGTGCTGTTGGGCAGGCTGGCCTGAAGTTGGGGGGTTGTTGGCGGCGGGGGCGGCGGGACCCTGCTGGTCTTCGCGGGGCCAGTCGGTGGTGCTCACCCGCGGGGGAGTGAGGCGCTCGGCGTCCGGGCGGGCGGGCTCGGCCTTCTGTGCGTTGGCTCCCCGGAGCGCGGCGCGCGCGGCTTCGGGCCCGGAGAGCGGGGGCTCCGCGGCGGCATGCACGGCGGGCGCCTGCGGCTGGCCGGCTGCCGGTGCGGAAACCGGGGCCCCACCGTAGCTGAGCCGGCGCTCGATCCGGTCCACCCGAGCCGCGACGCCCTGCTCGCCCTGGTCGGCGGCGGGCAGCAGGATCCGCGCGCACAGCAGTTCAAGGTGCAGGCGCGGGGAGGTGGCGCCGGTCATTTCGGTCAACGCCTGGTTGGTGATGTCCGCGGCCCGGGAGAGCTCGGACGCGCCCAGCTGGTTGGCCTGGGTCTGCATCCGGGCGATCTGGTCCTCCGGGACGCCGCGCAGGATGGCGTGGGCGCTTTCCGGCATGGCGCGCACGATGATCAGGTCGCGGAAGCGCTCGAGCAGGTCCTCGACGAAGCGGCGCGGATCGTGGCCGGTCTGCACCACGCGGTCCACCGCGCTGAACACGGTGGACGCGTCGCCCGCGGCGAAGGCGTCGACGACGTCGTCCAGCAGGGAGGCGTGCGTGTAGCCGAGCAGGGAAACGGCCAGTTCGTAGTCCAGCCCGTCGGGTCCGGCGCCGGCCATCAGTTGGTCCAGCACGGAGAGCGAGTCGCGGACCGAACCGCCGCCCGCCCGGATCACGAGCGAGAGGACGCCCGGGGCCACCGGAACGTTCTCCTGCCGGCACAGCAGTTCCAGGTACTGCATCAGCGGTTCCGGCGGGACCAGCCGGAAAGGATAGTGGTGGGTCCGGGAGCGGATGGTGCCGATGACCTTGTCCGGCTCGGTCGTGGCGAAGATGAACTTGATGTGTTCCGGCGGCTCTTCGACGATCTTGAGCAGGGCGTTGAAGCCGGCAGACGTGACCATGTGGGCCTCGTCGATGATGAAGATCTTGTAGCGGTCGCGCACCGGGGCGAAGGTGGCCCGCTCGCGCAGGTCGCGGGCGTCGTCCACGCCGCCGTGGGATGCGGCGTCGATCTCGATGACGTCGAGGCTGCCGGGTCCGCCGCGGCCGAGCTCGACGCAGGAGTCACAGGTGCCGCAAGGGGTGGGGGTGGGGCCCTCCGCGCAGTTCAGGCAGCGGGCCAGGATGCGGGCCGAGGTGGTCTTGCCGCAGCCGCGCGGGCCGGAGAACAGGTACGCGTGGTTGACGCGGTTCTTCTGCAGCGCCGCCATCAGCGGATGGGTGACGTGTTCCTGCCCGATAACGTCCGCGAAAGTGTCCGGGCGGTAGCGACGGTAAAGGGCTGTACTCACGATCAAACCCTATCGGTTGAAACTGGGCCGGTGCACGCCGGAGCGGCCGGGCTGGGGATAGGCAGCATGGGGGTAAGTAAAGACCCCTCATGCACCTGACAGAGCCCGCTTACCCTTGCTACCTTCCGGTCCTGGGGGAGTTCACAGGATGACACCGCATGAGGGGCCGACGAACAGTCTACCTGACGTCGGACGGCGGCCCGAAATCAGGCGCCCGTCACCCGCCGGGGGTCGTCGGGGAGCCGGCGGCGGCGTCGGGAACGGCGTCGGGAGCATCCCACCAGCGCAGCACGCGGGAGCACCGCAGCGTGGCCCAGCGGCCGATGTCCTCTGCCGTCCAGCGGAACCACATCCGCCCCGGATACGGGCGGTACCCGCCCCAGTTGCCCGGGCTGCGCCGTCCGTGGGCCACTACCTTGATGGCGGGCGCCATCCGGTCGTCGTGCGGGCAGCCCTCGGCGCGAAAGTACTCCAGTCCGCGCAGGATGTCGTAGTGCCACTGCGGCGGGAACCGGAACTGGGACAGCGAAGGATGCGCCACGGCCCCGGTCCGGTGTGACCGGTAGAGCGAATGCATCAGCAGGAATTCGCGGCCGCGTGCCTCGGCGACGTCCACCTTGATCGAGCCGCCGCTGTGCCGGTAGGCAGCCAGCGCCTCCAGGGTGCTGATGGTGGTGTGGAACGAGGCGTGCTTGGTCGGTGAGCTGTGGGGCTCGCAGTTCCAACCGCCGTCGTCCAGTTCCTCGGCCAGCAGCCACGACACTGCCTTGTCGATCCGTGGATCGCCGCCGAGTCGCTGGCCCAGCTCGGAGCCGACCAGCACAGCCATGGCGGTGACGCAGTTCTCGGCCCGGTCCTGGTGCCGGCCGTAGGTCAGCCCGCCGTCGAAGTACTCTGCCCCGTCCAGCAGCCTCCGACAGCCGGCCACGGCCTGAGGGTGCCCCGGGGCGAGTCCGAGCCAATGCAGCAGCAGCAGGGTGAACATGGTGGAGGTCCATTTGGGGTTGTAGAGGCCGCCGCCCCAGCTGCCGTCCGAATCCTGCGCCGCGAGCAGCAGGGCACCCCAGCCGGAGTCGGCGATTTGGGCTTGCGCGGCCGCCACTTCGCCTTCGGGCGCGTCGCAGAGATCACGCAGGGTTTGGAACCGGATTGACGCATCCCCGGCCAGCAGCCAGTCCACAATGCGTGCCGGTGGCACGCTGCCTACCGCTGACTCTGTACCGGTGGCCATGTTGTTTAGTCCCCTTAGAAAAGGGGCTGCCCCCAGCCCCTCACCTCACCCATGGCGTAAGTTTGCCACTGCCGGTCGCAGCCTTCCAGAGCTAAACGGCGGCGGTACCCGCGCGGTCTCGGATTCGATTTTTGGGCCCGTACAGAAGGGGTGGCGGCCGTCTCCGGAGGAGGCCAGGCCGCCCAACCTCAGGCCCCTTAGAGGCTTGGCTTGAGGTACATGAACTCCCGGATTCGGCTCCCTAAATTCCCGCGCCCCAGCCCCATGGAGTCCTCGGCCCCAGCTTTTTGGACTTCCGTGCCGGGCTCCCCTGGACTTTCGCCCGGCTCCCTAAACCTTCATGCCCTCAGCCCCTAGTCGGCCCGCGACCGAGGTCCTTGGAGTCCTCGGCCCCAGCCGCATGACGTCCCGTGCCCCAGTTCCTTGGACTCGCGCACTCCAGCTTTCTGGACTCCCGCGCCCAGTTCCCTGCACTCCTGCCGATTCGGCACATGGGGCCGCTTTCGGGTACTCTGGTATCTGCTCTTGTGAGCAAGCATCTGGAGGATTCGCCTAGCGGCCTATGGCGCACGCCTGGAACGCGTGTTGGGTTCACGCCCTCGGGGGTTCAAATCCCCCATCCTCCGCCAGACCCAGCGGCCCCGATCTGCACTGTAGACCGGGGCCGCTGGCGTTAAGGTGCAAGGCCGGTTGCCGAGGCGCAGCGCAAGGGCGGACGAGAAGGCGCAGCGCAAGGCCGGGCGAGGGGTTCTTACCGGCGAGCCAGCCGCGGATCCGGCTGCTTCTGTCCATGTTCAGCCATAACTGTCCATCTTTTGGCGAATCACAGGCCCCTGACCTGCGGCTTTGCCCCAGGGTCGTTTTAAACGTGGACAGTTGCGTCCCGTGACGCGCGCCGTCAAGCCTGCTGCCCGAGCCGGGCGAGGCGGCGGCGAGCGGCGGCTTCGCTCGGCCCGGTCTTGCTCAGCCCCAGCCGGACGACGCCTAGGACGAGCTGGGTGGCGGGCTTGATGAGGATCCGCAGCGGCAGGGGAGTGGTCGGGCGCAACCCCAGCAGGCGGCGGTGCTCCTCGGGCAGCGTTTCGACGGCGGCGGCGAACAGGATGCGGTAGCCCAGCCGTTGCGAGCGGGGCAGCGGCGGCCGCCTGACAAACGCGACCGTCTCCTCCATGTTGGGCGATGAGGCGAGCTCCGGGGCGAAGCCGGCCAGTTGGGCGCGCAGTTCCGCATAAGTGCGGGGCGGGTCCGAGACCTGCATGAGCTCGCCGGCCTTGGCCCATTCGGCCACATAGCGGTCCGGACCACCCGGGAACCGTCGGCCGTAGGCAAGGTGCGCGGTGACGAAGGCGTCCGTGAAGGTCAGGTGCACCCACCGCAACAGGTGGGGGTCGTTGGCAAAGTACGGTTGCTGTCCGCCGGCCGAGTCGGTGTAGGTTCCGCGGACGCGTTCATGGAGGCGCAACACCAGGTCGCAGGCGGAGCGTGCCGCAGCGGTGTCGCCGTACGTGACGGTGAAAATCCACCGGATGGTATTGGCGAGGCGCCCCAGCGGATCATCGCGGTAGGCGGAGAAGTCATGCACGCCGGCCAGCGCGCCGGGATGCAGCGTCTGCGTGAGCAGCGAACGGATGCCGGCAACCAGCGTGGGCATCGAGCCGTGGACTGCCCAGACGGCCGAATCGGGCGCGAAGTAGCCCGCGTCGTCGCCGTTCTCCAAGTCCAGCTCCCACTGCGGGATCGTGTCGCTCTGCCCGGAAAATGTGCCCCGCAGTTCTTCGCGCCAGCGGGTCAGGATGTTGCCCACACAGCCATTATGGGCGAGCGCGAACGGGCGCGCACCGGGTGGGCAGAGCCCGCGCCCAGAAGAATGGTGCGTGCGACGCCGAGCGCCGCACACACCATGGGAAACATCAGCCGGCGGCCCTGAACCGGCGGGCCAGAAGTCTTGGGGCCCGGAACCGGCGGCCCGGAGTCTTGGGGCCCGGAACCGGCGGCCCGGAGTCTTGGGGCCTGGAACCGGGGGGGGCCGGAGTCTTGGGGCCCGGAACCGGCGGCCCGGAGCCCCCGGCACCCCCGGCGATCTACCGCGCCTACTTCTTGGCGAGCAGCTCCGGATAGAACTTCTCGGTCACGTCCGGGTGGGCGCGCAGCCGGCCCTTGAGCATGTTGGCGCCGAAGCTGGAGAGCATCGGGTTGGTGGGGTCGTCGGTGCGGCCGCGGGACTCGGCCTTGAGCTCGTCCGGCAGCGGCACCGGGTCGATCACGGCATCCAAGCGCGGCGACCAGAAGAACGGCACCGAGTAGCGGTCCACGCCGGGCGGCGGAGCCTGCACGCGGTGGACGGTGGCGGTGATGTAGCCGTCAGTGGCGACCTCGAGCATTTCGCCCAGGTTCACCACCAGGGCACCCTCGATCGGCTCGACCGGCAGCCACTCATCGGACTCCGGCGGCCGCACCTCGAGCCCGCCCACCATGTCCTGCAGCAGCAGGGTGACGAAGCCGTAGTCGGCGTGCACGCCCACGCCCTGGTCGCCGGCTTCCTCCACCACGCCGCCCACGTAGTGCACCAGCTTGCCCATCCAGTGCGGGGTGCCGGCGAACGGCTCGTCGAAGTAGTCTTCCGGCAGGCCCAGCCCGACGCCGATGGCCGAGAGCAGGTCATGGCCCACCGTGGACATCAGCTCCGCCCAGGCCATGGCCTTCTCGCGCAGGTCCGGCTGCACGGCGTCCGGCCACTGGTTCGGGCCGCGCAGCAGCCAGTACTTCTGGTCCTCGGGGTAGTCGGTGACCGGCTCGCTCTCGGGCGAGTAGTCCAGCTGCTCGCGGGCATCGGCGCGGCCCTGGGTCCGCTCGGTGCCCATGCGGGTGTAGCCGCGGAAATGCGGGGAGTTTCGGTTGTCCAGCTTCAGCCGCTCTTCCAGCGGCAGGTCAAAGAAGCGCTTCATCGCGTCGAAGAGCTCCGCTACCTGGCCCTCGGCCGCGCCGTAACCGGTGATCTGGAAGAACCCGACGCGGTGCGCGGCGTCGCGCAGCTGGTCGATGAAGACCGGGTTGAAGCTGCCGTCCGCAAGGCGGGCGGTGCTCATGTCGAGTACTGGAATGCTCCCCTGAAGTGCGTTCATGGAAGGCAGACTAGCATCGGGCCCGGAGTCAATTGTTACGGACGTTACGTTTTGCTGCGGCGGCACAGTTTCGCTTGACTCGCGGCCGGAATCGGCGTGGAATGCGCCCCGTATTTCGCCGTGTTACGGCCCGACGGCGGGACCGCCAACGCGGGAAGCCCTACAACGTCTGCGCGATCGCCGCCCACGTCCGCAGGAACGCCGCGCCGGCCTCTTCGTGCACGGCCCTCGGGAAGCCCAGGTGCGCCGCGGTCAGCACCGGGTACGGCTTCTGCGGGACCCCGTCGTCGGGGCGGACGTCCACGTGCAGCACCGCGTGCCCGTTGTGGTGCAGCAGGTCGGACATCGCGTAGTCGGTGCGCGAATCGCCCATCGTCCGCCAAGCGTGAGGCACCACGCCGTCCGCGGCCAGCATTTCCAGCGCCCGCTCGGCGCCCAGGTCCTTGCCCAGCTGCACCGACTCGATGTCGGTGGCGATGATGTTCGGGTCCACCCGGTAGTCGATTTGGTCGTCGCTGTCCGGCAGGTGCTGGTCCAGGCGCGTGGCACCCATGCCGAACCTGGACATCAGGGCCAGGACCTCGGCGTCGAACTTTTCCTGCACCTGGCGGTACTCCCGGTTTTCCGTCCCCACCACCTGCTCCACGGAGACCATGGCCCGCTTGGTTTCGTCGAAGAACATGTGGCTTGAATAGCCGGAGCGGACCAGCTCGCGCACCTCGGCGGCGAACTCCTGCGGCGGAGCCAGCGCATGGTCCACGTGGATCGTGCCCGGGCCGGCCGCCGTGAAGCTGAACCAGACGGCGCCCTTTTCGCACACCGCATAGCAGCGCACCTCCGGCGGCATCCCGGCGGCCAGCATCGGCTCCATCACCTGCTCTTTGATGAACTGGTCCGACCGTCCGGTGTTGAACACGATCGGCCAGCCGCGTTTGGCCATCACGAGCAGCGAGTGGATGATCTCCGCCGGCACGGTCCGGGTCACCGTCGATGAAAGCGGGCCGTCGACGTCCAGCAGCAGGCCGATGGGCGGCTGCTCCGGGCGGGCAGGGAGACCGGCTGTGAGGCTCATGGTCCCAGTATGACGGGGCGGCGCGGCCGTTCGCATCCCACCAGTTTTTCCCAAGCCCGCGCGGCAAGGATGGGTGCCTACAGGTTTGGGGGAATGGGAAGCGGTAAAGCAATGACGACGCTCTATGGGGATAGCGCGGTCGTGCCGGGGCCGGACAGCAGCGCGAGCTTGCCGTCCGGTCTCTCGCGGCGTGTTTTTGGGGTACTTGTTGGGGCCGGCATCGCCGGCGTGGCGGGAGGCGCGGGCCTGCTCACGGCCAGCCACCTGCGGGCCGGCACCGTGGGCTCGGGAGGCGTGGAAACGTCGTTCGGGAGCGCGCGGCTGGTGTCCGCGGAGCGCCAGCATCGGTTGGCGTACGACGGCGGTGTCCCCGCCAGGGGCGCGAAGACCTCCGCTGCGGCGGGGCCGCCTGCGGGCGGCGGCGCGGAAGGCCGGGGGACCGCCGCGGGTGGAACCGGGCATGCCGGCCACGGCCCCATCATGGCGGCGGCGCCACAACCGGCGAACATGACGTGGGGCGACCACCTGCTGGTGGAGTTGGAGGTGCAGAACGCTTCAGAGGACGCGGTGCTGTTCGCCCCCGGGCAGCTGCGGCTGAGGGTCGGCGACGGTGGTCCGACGGTGACCAACCGGGACTCCGGGGAGGCCGTGGCGCTGGCAGCTTGGAGTACCGAGCGATTCTGGATCAGCTTCCTGGTGCCGGCAGACGCGCAGCGCTTGTCGGCGGAGTTCACGGATCCGTGGCTGCACGCGGCGCCGCTGCGGCTCGAACTGCCGCGGGTGGCGCTCAGGCCCGGCTGGCTGGACGAAGGCGGACATCATGGCTGAGCACGTTCCGGAGCCAGACCGCGGCCGCACGATGAGCGCAGCCTCGGGTAGTTCTGCGTTGGGCAGCGCTGCCTCGGATAGGACCGGCACTGAAGGCGCGGAGCCCCGGATGCCAAAGGACTCCCTGGAAACAGCCGGCGTCGGGCGCTGGAACTTCCTGAGATACGGGGCCGCCGCCGGGCTCGGCGCGCTGGCCCTGGGCGGACTGGGCGGCGCGGCATCGGCCCAGGCGACCGTGGCTGGGCGAAGGAGCCGCGCCCAGTCCGTCGCCACCGGAACCTGGCCCGCCGCCGTCGTGCCCGTCCCCGGCGTGCTGGACCTCTACATCAACGAGGGCTACCTGAAGATGGTGGACGACTCGCTGGTTTACCACCGCGGTTTCGGCGACCGGCCCACCGGCCTGCGGGACGCCTCGCCGAGCCTGGCCGTGGCGCCCAAGGTGTTTACCGCCGACGGGCGACTGGTGGAGTCGCGGACCTATCCGCTGGGGGCGGCGCTGCCGCCGCGCGGCACCCCGCAGCCGTACGGCCCGGACCCGGCGAACCCCGGGCAGTACTTCATCCGCCGCAACTACTGGGCCAGCTTCTTCCCCGCGCGCACCATCATCGCGGAGGTGGGTTCGACGCTCCGCTTCCGGGTGCACAACCGGCTGTCCAAGGACCATGAGTTTGTCCTGCACGACGTCGGACCGGACCACGCGGACGCCAGGACCGGTCCGATTGCGCCGGGCGGGAGCGCGCTGCTGGAGCTGCCGTGCCCGCCGGCCGGTTCGTACATCTACAGCGATCCGACCAACGCGCCGGTCGAGCGGACTCTCGGGCTCTTCGGCGCGCTCCTGGTGATGGATCCGGTGCACCAGTGGGACATCACCCCCGGCCGGGCCAGCTTCGAACGGCAGTGGGTGTGGATCTGCCACGCGGTGGAGTCGAACTGGGCGGCCATCGAGGCCGCCGGCGGCACCGTTGACCCGCTGCAGACCAAGGCGGTGCCGCGGTACTTTACGCTCAACGGGCGCAGCGGCTACGAGTCGCTGGCCATGACCCGGAACGAGGCGCTCAACCTGGCCAGCGACGAGGAAACCTTGGTCTCCGGGTATCCGCGGCAGCTCGATGTGCGCCAGTTCGGCGAAGGCACCACGGCCGGCACCCTCCGCGGCGGCCAGCTGGTGCGGCTGATCAACCCCGGAATTGTGTACCACCAGATCCACTTCCACGGGAACCACCTGTGGACCGTGCGGCGGAACAACTACCACTGGCCGCGGCGCGAGGGGTACGTGGACAAGCAGGGCCACGTGGTGCTGCAGCAGTGGGAGGACGTGGTGGAGCTCCAACCGATGGACCGGAAGGACTGCATCATCCCGGTCAAGCGGCCGCCGGATGCCCTCGATCCGGTCTGGTACGCCCGGACCACCGACTGGGAGTACCCGATGCACTGCCACGCCGAGCCCTCGCAAACGGCCGCCGGCGGCCTGTATCCGGGCGGGCTGGTGGCTCATTGGAACCTGAAGGCACCGCTTCCCGGGGAGGGATGATGAGCAACCCGAGAGTGCCCCTGCGCTCCGGCAGCCGCACGGCCGCGCAACGGGCCGAAGAGCAACGCAAGCGGGCCGAGGCCGAGCGGAAGCAGGAGGAAGCTGCCCGTCGGCGCGAGGAGGACCGGAAAAAGGGCAAGAAGAAGGACGACGACGACGGCAAGGGCGGGGGCGGGGCCAAGCCCACGGCGACACCGAAGCCCACCGCAACGCCGGGACCGAGCGCGACGGCGGCGCCCACGGCTGAGCCGACCACCTCGCCCACCGGCACCCCCACCGCCGCACCGACGCCGACGCCCACGGGCGAGCCCACGGAGGCACCGACGTCGTCCCCCACCGTGGAACCGACCCAACCCGCGCAGCCGACGCCGAGCCCGAGCCCCACTGACGACGACGGCCGCCCGCGCCACCGCTTTCGGAGCCAGGTGGACTTCAGCTCCGACCAGTTGGATCTGGACCGCCCGGTCACGGAATTCCGGCAGACGCCGCATTCGTCCGTCTATCTGGAGGTCTTCAACCGGGACCTGCGCTTTGACGACGGCGCCGTGTTCGAGATGTGGAGCTTTGACTCGCGGGAGTCGGGCCGCGGTTTTCCCGGCCCGTTGATCCGGCCGTTGGAAGGGCAGATCTTCCACGCCACCGTGCATCCCTCGATGGGGCCGCACACCATCCACTGGCACGGGCTGGAACCCGACCCGCGCAACGACGGGGTCGGCCATACGTCCTTCGAGATCGGCGGCACGTACACGTACCAGTGGGCGCCGGAGCCGGGCCGGCCCGGAGATCCCAACTACGGCGCGGCCGGCACCTACTTCTACCACTGCCACGTCAACACCGTGCTGCACGCGCAGATGGGGATGTTCGGCCCCGTGATCGTGGATCCGGTGGTGCACCAGGACTACCCGGTGACGCCGGGAGCGCGGCGGGCGTTCGTGGACGGGCCGGAGTACGACGTCGACACCGAGTCCATTCTGATCCCGTATTCGCTGGATCCGCGCTGGCACGAAATGCACCATGCGGCCGGGCTCTCCGGCGAAGACGTCGGGCTGAACCGGTTCGAACCCAAGCACTTCTACCTGATGGGCGGCGAGCTGGTTCGCCGGCGCTCCGGCGACAACCGGGTGTGGAGCCTGTCGGCGCTGCGGGCCAACGTGGCTGGCGGCGAGAAGAAGCCGACGCTGCTGCGCATCCTGAACGCCAAGCTTCCCAACCGCATGTACTTCACGGCCATGGACGGGGAGCCGGTGCGGATGGCCGAGCTGATCGCGCACGACGGACGGCCGTTCCGTGACACCTCCGTCCCGGGGGCGCCGTCTCCGACCTGCCGGGAGGCCGGATACCCGCTCATGACCGACGTGCTGGCCTTCGGCGCGGCCGAGCGGTACGACGTGATGCTGCACCCGCCGGAGCGGGGGGAGTACCGGCTGCGGGTCGAGTGGGAGGACTGGATCACCGGCGCAACCGTGGGCGTCCGCGAAGTGCCGATCACCGCGGCCTGACAGGCGGGAGACAGCGGCCTGAAGCAGGCAGCAATAGCCCCAACGCGTGCGGCAAACGGACAGTAACCTTTTGGCTACGGGTCCGCGGCACGCTGTGGCGCGCGTTTCCTTCCCGGGCCGACTTCCTTAGGCTGGGTTCGTGATCTTCAAAGCCGTGGGCGACAGCCGCCCCTACCCCGAACATGGCCACGTCAGCCCCAAGGATTGGGCCGAGGTGCCGCCGCGCCAAGTGCGCCTGGACGAGCTGATCACCACCAAGTCGACGCTCAACCTCGATGCCCTGCTGGCCGAGGACTCCACGTTCTTCGGGGATTTGTTCCCGCACGTGGTGCAGTGGCAGGGGAACCTTTATCTGGAAGACGGACTGCACCGCGCGGTCCGCACGGCGCTCCACCAGAGGGCCGTGCTGCATGCCCGGGTCCTGGTGGTCGATGACTGAACCCAGCGTCCCGCCGCCACCCCGACGCAAGCCCAAGCAGATACTGAGCTGGCAGGGCCAGCGCGTCATCACCGAAGAGGATCTGGACCGCGTCTTCGTCGAGGACGGCAATGTGGAGAAGCCGCACAGTTACCAGCGGCGGATCCTGCACGGGGCGGTGTTGGTGCTGCTGGTCGGCCTGGTCATCGCGGCGGCGCTCGCGGCCCTGGCCGTCGCCCGCGGCGACCTGAAGGTTCCCGGCTGGGGCCCGCCGCCGCCACCGGAAGCGGTCACCTGCCCGACCGGCACCTACGACTACCCGGACAACGGTTCGTTCCGGCTCAACGTCTACAACGGCACGCAGTTGGAAGGCCTGGGCAGCAAGGTGGCCGCGGCGTTGTCCGACCGCGGCTACGACATCGGTTCCGTCGGCAACAAGACCTTGAGCGTCTACGGGATGAGCGCCGTCGTCGTGTCCGGCAAGGCCGGCGAGGCCAACGCCTTCAACCTTCAACGGAATATTCCCGACTCGGAATATGTGGCCGACGACCGTGCCGACGACAGCGTGGACGTGGTGGTGGGCGCCGGCTACAAGGAACTCGTGCCGGTTAACCGGGTGGACCAGACGCCGGGGACGCTGAGCTGCCCGCGGCTGTCGCCCACCCCCAGCGAACCGGCGGAGCAGGAGTAGCGCTTCCAGCACGACGTCGGTGCCTGGCCAAGTCGCGTACCGCACCGTCGGCGACACGCAGCTCCCGCCGTGCCGCCCGCCCTCATCGCCGCGACGCCAGGCCCGCCGCCGCGACCCTAGGCGCCGACGGCTCCGGCGGTACCCTTCCGGCGGCCGTGCACGAAGAAGTAGAGCAGGGTGGTCAGCACCATCACCACGGCCAGCAGGGCGTACATGCCCGGGTAGTCGAGAACCGGAACCAGCGTGCCCAGGAGGATGGGGCCGAGCCCGGAACCGAGGTCGAGCGCCAGGAAGAAGGTGGACGTGGCCGTGCCGATGCGCATGGCCGGCGACACCTTCACCGCAATCGCCTGCGCGCCGGACATGATGGTGCCGAAGCCGATGCCGCTGAAGATCGCCGAGCCGATGATGGTCAGGAGGGTGGGGTCCGGGATCAGCAGCGCCAACCCCAGCACGAAGGAGATCAGGGTGGGGTACATGACGCTGTTGTCGCCGCGGCGGTCCTGGATCCGGCCGGCGAACAGGCGGGAGACCAGCACCGCCCCCGCATAGACCAGGAAGAAGACGCTGGCCGCGGAGGTGGAGCCTCGCGACTCCGCGTAGGAGGTCAGGAAGATCAGGATGCCGGAGTAGGAGGTCCCGGCCAGCAGGATGATGCAGGAGATGGGCAGGGCCGCCGTCTCGAAAATATCGCTCAGGCTCATCCGGAACCTGCCGGATCGCTTCGCGGCCGGCAGTTCCGGCACCCGCAGGAACAGGGCCACCACCAGGGCAACCACGGAGGCGGCGGCGCAGAAGTAAAACATCGCATCGTAGTTGCCCAGCCCCGCCAGCAGCACGCCGACGAAGGGGCCCACCGCCGTCGAGAGCGTGGTGGACAGGCCAAAGTACCCCGTTCCCTCTCCGCGCCGGGTGTGGGGGATGAGGGTCTGCGCCGAGGCAGCCACCGCGGTGGTGCCCGCGCCGAAGGCCATGCCGTGCACGATGCGCAGCACCAGCAGCCAGGTCAGCGAACCGGTGGGAATGTACAGCAGCGAGGCGGCCACGAACACGGCCATGGTCGCCAGGATCATCTTCCGGCGGCCCACGACGTCCAGCAGCCGGCCGGCGAAGATCCGCGCAATGACCGACCCGAGCACGAACGCGCTGGACGTGAAACCGGCGGCGGTGTCGGAGGCCTGGAAGCGGTCCACGGCGTAGAGCGCCATCGTGGTCATCAGCATGTAGAAAACCAGGGAGATGAACAGGTTGACGACGATGGCCAGAATAAAGTTCTTGGTCCAGAGCCTCGTCGGTTGCTGATTCATCCCGCTATCGGTCCTCTCATTCGGGCCGAAGCGTCGGCCGGCCAATCAGTACATGCGCTGCACACGCGGATGGAACCGCAGTGTGCAGCCAGGGTGCTTCGCCGGTCGCCCAAGGGGACAGCGACCGCCACAGTTCAGGGAAGCGGACCTTCGCTCCGGGCGCTTGGGCGCCCGGAGCACCTTCAACAACCTATCGCTTCGGGAGTAACATGTCGGCCAAGCGCCTGGCAGAGCGAGGAGCGTGCGATGGGCGAGACAACTGCGCAGGCGCAATCTGCGAACCTGATGGTGGACCTGATCATCTCGCTGGACGGCTATGCCTCGGCCGTGGGCTGGCCCGGCTGGTGGGGGCTGGAGGGCCCGGAGTATCTGGCCTGGCTCGAGCAGGAGGGGGAGAAGGACTACACCTTCCTCCTGGGCGCGAACACCTACAGGCTGATGTCCGGCATGTCCGAGCAGGCTGCGGCCGGGTCCTCGGAATTCTCCGAAGATGAGGGCGCCAGCCTGACCGGCCTCGCCGCCGTGCCGAAGGTCGTCTTCTCCTCCACGCTGCAGGCGCCGCTGACCTGGCCGAACTCGGAACTGGTCACCGGGAATGCCGTCGCGGCCGTGGCTGAGATGAAACGCGCCGGGACCAAGCTCAGCACCCTCGGCAGCCTCAGCCTGTGCCGGTCCCTGTTGACCGCGGGGCTCGTGGACCGCTTCCGGCTGGTCGTTTTCCCGGTCATCACCGGCCGCACCGGCCGGGAGCGGATCTACGACGGCTACCCGGACGTCGCGCTCGAGATGGTGGACAGCAGGACCTTCGACGGCCGGCTCCAGCTGCTCGAGTACGTCCCCACCGTGCTCGACGGGCCGCCCAGCAACGCGCAGGGCACAAGATAAGGCATAGGACACAAGAAAACCGGCGGGCCGCTTCGGGTAGCAGCCCGCCGGTTCCGGTCCGGTCAGGTCAGTTGCAGCCGTCGGGGCCGCACACCGCGCCGTCGTCGGTCTTCGACTGCGGCAGCACGGTCAGCGGGCTGCGCTCGTTCCACGCCTGCCGAATCGCCTGCGCGAACGCCTCGGCCGGCTGCGCCCCGGAAATCCCGTACTTGCGGTCCAGCACGAAGAACGGCACCCCGTTCACGCCGAGCGCGCGGGCCTCGGCGATGTCGGCGCGCACCTCCGCGGCAAAGCGGTCGCCGGCCAGCGTCTCGCGGATCTCCGTCTCGGGAATGCCCAGTTCGACGCCCATGCCCACCAGATACTCCGCGTCGCCAATGTCTTTGCCCTGCTCGAAATGGCCGGACAGCAGGGCTTCCTTGGCCTGGTCCATCACGCCGTGCTCCTTGGCCAGGTGCAGGAAGCGGTGCGCGGTGAAGCTGTTGGCCACCACCACGGAGTCGAAGTCGTAGTTCAACCCTTCGCCTTCGGCCTGCGCCGTGACGTGGGCGAACATCTGCTTGACCTGGTCCTGCGGCATGCCCTTCATCCGGGACAGGTACTCGGTCTCGGTGCCGTCATAGTGTTCCGGCAGGGTGGGGTCGAGCTGGTAGCTGCGCCATTCGACGTCGATCTGGTCCTTGTGTTCGAAGCCCTCCAGGGCCGTTTCGAAGCGGCGCTTGCCGATGAAGCACCAGGGGCAGGCAATGTCGGACCAGATCTCAATCTTCATGGACTTGTCAACAAAGAGCGCGGGTCGGCTATTCCGCGCGGTCCAGCTCGCCGTGGCACAGGCGCCGGACCACGTCCGTGAGCATGTGCAGGCCTGCCACGATGTCCTCGTCCCTGGTGTACTCGTGCTCGTTGTGCGAGATGCCCTCGACCGAGGGCACGAAGAGCATGATCGTCGGAACGATGTCCTTCATGTTCGTCGAGTCATGCCCGGCCAGGGTCTTCACCTTCCGGTAGGAAAGGCCGAGGTCGACCGCGGCCTTTTCGGCCAGTTCCACGCCCTCGGGCTGGTAGGGCGTCACGGGCCAGCAGTGGGAGCCGCCCTTGTCGATCCGCACGTTCGCGGCCCGCTCGATCTGAAGCATCCGCTCGTGCAGCATCTGGTCGGCCTCGGCCAGTACCGTCTCGTCGGCAGACCGCAGGTCAAGCAACAGGTTCACGCGGGACGGCACGACGACGGGGGAATTCGGATACACGTCGAGCTGGCCCACGGAGGTGTGCAGGACGCCGGGGAACCGGTCCGCGATTTCCCGCGCCGCCACCACCAGCATCGAGGCCCCCAGCAGGGCATCCTTCCGGTCCGCAATCACCGTGGAGCCGGTGTGCGACTGCTCGCCGTGCACCACGAACTCGTATTTGTTCGCCGCCCAGTTCGAATCCACCAGGCCGATCGTCACGCCGTCGCGCTCCATGCTCCGGCCCTGCTCGATGTGGATCTCGGCGCAGTAGACCGCCGCCGGCCCCGTTCCGGACCCGAGGCAGCCGATGGACTGCAGCGCTTCCGCGACCGTAATACCGGCCGGGTCCTCCACCGCCAACGCGGCAGCGGCGGTCATCTTTCCGGTGTAGACCGAGCTGCCCATCATCGAGGGCTTAAACCGCGCGCCCTCCTCATTGAACCAGTTCACCACCGCCAGATTGTGCCGCGGCACCGTGCCCGAGGAGCGCCATTCGGCCGCCAGCCGGAACGCGGCGTGGGCGGCGGCGAGGACACCGTAGGCGCCGTCGTACTTACCCGCGGTCGGCTGGGAGTCCAGGTGCGAGCCCACCACCACAAACGGCGCGTCCGGCACCAACTCCAGCAGGCCGAATTGGTTGCCTATCTGGTCGAACTCCACGCGGAAGCCCTTCGACTCCAGCAGTTCGGTGAACCAGCGCCGCTGTTCGCCGTCCGCCGCCGATCCGGCCAGCCGGTGGACCCCGCCGTTCTCCGTCGCCCCGAACCCGCTCAGCGCCTCGAAGTCCCGCAAGAAGCGTGCGTCGTCGTGTGAATCCAGCCCGCTCATCGCGCGTCCTCCTGTTCTCCGGTCTTCGGTGACCGCACGGATGGGTCCTGCAGCACGTGCAGCAGGGCGGGCTTGCCGCTGTCGACGGCGCGGCGGAAGGCATCGCGGAAATCAGCTGTCCGCTCCACCCGTTCGCCGTAGCCACCGAAGGACTGGGCCCACTGCGCGAAGTCCGGGTTGGTGAGCTCCGTGCCCGACGGCCGGCCCGGATAGCTGCGCTCCTGGTGCTCGCGGATGGTCGCGAAGCACCCGTTGTCCACCACGATGACCACCGGCGCGCTGCCGTACGCCGCGGCCGTCCCGAACTCCTGCCCGTTCATGAGGAAGCAGCCGTCGCCGGCCACGGAGACCACCTGCCGGCCGGGGAAGATCAATCCGGCCGCCACGGCGGCAGGGATGCCGACCCCCATGGCGCCGTTGCGCGGTGCCACGAGCGAGTCGGCCGCCGAGTGTGGCAGGTAGCGTGCCGGCCACAGCGCGTGGTTTCCCGCGCCGTAGGTGATGACGGCGTCGTCGTCCAGTTCCTCGCGCAGCACCGCCATGCACTCGTTCAGGTCCACGCCGCGGCCGCCGTCGGCCGGCACCGGGGAGCTGAAGCGCTCGTACTCGGCGCGGGCATCCGGCAGCCAGGACGGCTCGGCGGCGCCGGCCTCCGGCAGCCCGGCCAGGGCCTCGGTGAACGCAACCGGATCGGCCACTATGTGCTGGTCGAGGCGCCCGAAGTGCCCCAGCGTGTCGCCGGGCATTACCACCACGGTCTCGGCATCCAGGCCGGCGGTGTACCCGTCGCTCAGGACGTCCGCGCGCGGGCAGCCGATGAACACCAGCAGATCAGACTTATCGAACCGTGCAGCCAGCGCGTCACTGCGGGCGTAGCCGAGCGACCCTACGTAGCTGTTGCCGCCCTCGAGCCGGTGCGGCACGGCATCATAGGCGCGGAAGTCTGCGGCCACCGGGATTCCACGCCCGGCCGCCCAGCGGGCCAGCGCCTCGCCGGACTCCTGCGTCCAGCTTTCGCCGCCCACCACGATCATCGGGCGGCTGGCCTGTGCCAGCCTCGTGCCGAATTCCTGCAGTGCAGACGACGACGGGGCCGTGCGGGCCAAGGCTCGCGGCGTCACCGGGACGCCGCCCGGGACCAGGTGGGTGAGAACGTCCTCGGGGAGGCCGATGACCACCGGGCCGGGCCGGCCGCTGAGGGAGGTGTGGATGGCGTCGTCCACGACTGCGGCTGCCGAGGCTGCGTGGTCGAGGACCAAGACCTTCTTGGCGGTGCTGCCGAACCAGGCGTTGATGTCGAACTCCTGGAACGACTCACGTCCGCGGTCGGCCACCGGGATGAGTCCGACGAAGAGCACCAGGGGAGTGGCGTCCTGATAGGCGGTATGGACGGAGATGAACGCGTTCGCCGCGCCGGGCCCGCGGGTCACCATGGCGATCCCGGGAAGGTCGGTCAACCGGCCCTCGGCCAGCGCCATGAACCCGGCGCCTCCCTCATGGCGAGTGACGACGGTGGTGATCGAGGAATCGTGCAGGCCGTCCAGGACATCGAGGAAGCTCTCGCCCGGGACGCCGTAGACGCGTTTCACCCCGGCGGCCTCGAGCTGTGCCACGATCAGATGTCCCGCGCTGATACCGGCGCCGGCGCCGGCGCTGCCTGCGTTGCCGGACCTGCCGGCCTCCGGCATGGCTGTAGTGCTCACGCTGTTCCCTTCCTTCGGTCTTTGTCTCGTTCCATGCTGGCAGCAGCCAACTTCGAAGTAACTAGCTGAAGCCAACCCCTTTGGCGCGTTTAGACTGTGCTCATGCACACAGTCCTTGGCGAGACGTCCGACCGTGCCTGGGCCGGTCTGGTGGCGCGGCTGCGGCAGCAGGCCGGGGCGTTGAAGGCGGATTTCGTCCGGCGGGTTCGGAGCATCCCAGGCTACGCGCAGGACCTGGTCGGCCACGACGACCTGGAGTCGACGGCGGCAGGGTCCCTCGAGCTGATCCTGGACTGCCTGGAGGAACCCGCTTCCTATCCCGGCCTGCTGAGGTTTGCGGAGGAACTGGGCGCCCGCCGGGCACGCCAGGGTGTGCCGCCGGAGGCGCTGATTTCCGCCGTGCGTCTCGACTTTCCGGTGGTCTGGGGCAGCCTGTTGGAGCTGTCGGGCCCCGAGGACGCCGCCATGCTGACAAACCGGGTGGAAACCGTCTGGAAGGTGGTTGACGACTATGCCGCCGCCGCCCATTCCAGCTATCTCGCCGAGCGTATCCTCATGGCCCGGGAGGAAGCGGGCGTGCGGCATGAGTTCGTGGCCGCGTTGTTCGGGCCGGAGGGCCAGCTGCCGGAGACCCGGAACCGCTTCGCCACAGCGTTCGACGTGAATCCGGACGGCCGGTTCGGGATAGCCGCCGCGCAGGGGAAGGCCGCCGCGGCGCTGCGGCAGCTCGCGTCCTATTCACACCGTGGGGCGCCGGCCTTCCTGCATCAGGCGGACAAGTACACGTACGTGTTCTGGCCCGAAACGCAGGGGATGCAGGACCTGGGCGGGGTGCGGGTCCCGGCACCGCTGGCATCCGTTCCCTGCGGGGTGCACGGCCCCGTGCTCGGACTTGGGGAACTGACGCCGGCGGCGAGGATCGCCGCGGTGCTCAGCGATCTGGTCAACAGCAGTGACAAGCAGCCGTTGACCGTAGGTGAGGACTGGACCCGCCTGACCCGCCTGCGGATGGCGGGGATCGGCATCGATGTCAGGGCCGGGCTCGAGGCACAACTGGCGGTTTGCCGGCCGGACGAACGCGACCGGCTGGAAGAAACCGTGCTCAGCTTCATGCGGAACGGGAGCGTCACCGAAACCGCCGAGCACCTCTATTGCCACCGCAACACCATCCTGAACCGGCTCAAGCGCTTCAAGGACCTGACCGGCATTGACCTGATGAAACCCGTGGAGGCGGCCCGCGCGGTTGTCGCCTGGGCCTAAGGCAAACCTCGGGGGCCTGTAGGGGTTGTGTCGGCGCGGGTGTGCAGATGCCCAGCCCCGGCGTCCGAAACGTGTGTGCTTAGCGATTGTGAGGCACACTACACGCCGGGATAGTGGGTAAACGATTCGAATGCGCTCAGCACGAGCATGCGGCCCTGCCGCCGACCACTTCGCACCCCTATTGGAGATGCAATGTCCCAGCATGTGACACCCACCAGCGCGGCCGCGGCCCGTTTGGACCGCCGGAAGATGCGGAAGATATCCACGGCAAGCGTCATCGGCACCACCGTCGAGTGGTACGACCTGTTTCTTTTCGGCACCGCGTCCGCGCTGGTGTTCAACCGGATCTTCTTCCCCGAGCTCGACGGCGCCGTCGGCACCATCCTCTCGTTCCTGACCTTCGCGTCGGCCTACCTGGCCCGCATGGTGGGGGCCATCCTGTTCGGTCATTTCGGCGACCGGCTGGGCCGCAAGTCCATGCTGCTGATCTCACTGATGACCATGGGCGCGGCGACCTTCGCCATCGGCCTGGTGCCGGACTACTACACCATCGGTGTGGCGGCGCCGCTGCTGCTTCTGCTGCTGCGCCTCATCCAGGGGCTGGCGCTCGGCGGCGAATGGGGCGGCGCAGTGCTCATGACCGTTGAGCATGCGCCGGAGAACCGCCGCGGCTTTTTCGGCTCCATGGTGCAGATCGGTGTTCCGATCGGAACCCTGCTGGCCAACGTCGCGTTCCTCATCGTGGCCTCGAGCATGAGCGACGAGGCCCTGCTCAGCTGGGGGTGGCGCGTTCCGTTCCTCCTCTCCGCCGTTCTGGTTGCGGTCGGAATCTACATCCGCCTCAACATCGAGGAGACTCCGTCCTTCCAGATGGTCCGCGAGACCGGGGCCAAGGCCAAGCTGCCGTTCGCCTACCTGATGAAGCGCTACTGGAAGCAGGTCATCCTGGGCGGCGTCGCCACCCTCTCCACGGGCAGCACCTTCACCCTCCTGGTCGCTTCCGGCGTCAACTACGGCACAGCGGAGCTCGGCTACTCCAAGGACAAGATGCTCTGGGTGGTCATGTTCGCCTGCGCGCTGGCGTTCGTCGCCATCCCCTTCTTCGGCCGGCTCTCGGACCGCGTGGGCCGCAAACCCATCATCTTCGCCGGCATCATCGCCGAGGCCCTCCTGGCCTTCCCGTTCTTCTGGCTGCTCAACTCCGGATCCGAGCCGCTGCTCTTCGTTGCCTACGGCCTGATGATGCTCGCCTTCTCCGCCAACTACGGACCGATCGCGACCTTCCTCGCCGAGCTCTTCGGGTCCAAGGTCCGTTACTCCGGCCTGTCCGTTTCCTACATGCTCTCCGGCCTGCTGGGCTCCGCGGCTACTCCCGCGATCACCGTAGCGTTGCTGGCGGCCACCGGCCAGAGCACGTCCATCGCCTGGTACATCATGGGCGCCGCAGTACTCTCCCTCATCGCGTTGTACCTCCTGACGGAGACCCGCCACGGCGATATCGACGCCGTAGACAACACGGACACGGTGAAGGCATTTGCCAAGGCGGAATCGTGAGCATTCGCCGCATCACTGCAGCGCCGGGTGCGGTGGGGCCGGTGGGGCCCTACTCCCAGGCGGTGGTGGCGAACGGTTTTGTTTTCACCTCCGGGCAGATCCCGGCGGGGCCCGGCGGCCTGACCGATCAGCCGGAGAACTTCTCCGACCAGGTGCGCCAGACCATCCGGAACCTCGAAGCGATCCTCATCGAGGCCGGCAGCGGCCTGCAGCACGTGGTCAAGGTGAATACCTACCTGACCAGTGCTGACCAGCTCGAGGAATACAACGCCGTGTACGACGAGTACTTCGGCCCGCACCGGCCGGCCCGCACGTCGGTGTGCGTCAGCCTGTGGGGCGTGTCCCTGGAGATCGAATGCGTGGCAGTGGTTCCAGGGGCAGACCATGGATGAGTTGCTGCGGAAACTGGGCCGGGTCAGCCTCCCCACCCTCGGCCACTTTCTGGAGGACGGCTTCTGCAGCGGGGACATCCGGAGCATCGTGCCGGGTGTCCGCATGATCGGGGTCGCCGCCACTGCGTTAATTCCCGACGCAGATGCCGTGGCCGTGAACCAGGCGCTGGTCCGGCTTCGTCCCGGCGAGGTCTTGGTTTTGGACCTGAACGGGGACCGGAGCCACGCCCCGGTGGGTGCGGTCACCTCTGCCGCGGCAAGGGCCCGCGGTGCCGCGGGCATCCTGGTGGATGGACCGGTCACCGATCTCGCGGATTTGCAGGCGGCGGACGACGGCGGGGCGTTGCCGGTGTTCGCGCGCGGCACCACGTGCCTGACCACGAAGCGGCACGGCTCCGGCCGGTCGCAGTTCGGTGTCGCGGTCACCATCGGCGGCACCACGGTGAATCCCGGCGACATCGTCTTGGGTGATGAGAACGGAGTGGTGGTGCTGGCGCCCGAGGTGGCAGCCGCCGTCGTCGATTCCGCCCTTGCCTCGGACGATGCCGAGCCGGCGATCCTGAAGCGGATCGCCGCGGGGGAGCCGCTGGAGGACGTGCTCTACCTCGGCTAGCGAACAGTAATTCGCTCAAGGACCCGGGTGCGCTCTACGGCGCCCGGGTCCTTTCGTCCTCTGGCCTGCTCCAGGGGGATAGGGGCGCACCTACCGGGTGGTCGGGGCGGGGGGATAAGGTGTGCTCACCGGCCCGAGTGCCCGCCCGCGGTCCCGAAAACCTCACCGACCCTGAAACAGGAGGGCGACATGGCAGCTGACGCACCCGGCAGCACCGGCCACGTCGTGCTGCTCGGCGACTCGGTGTTCGACAACGCTGCCTATGTTGCCGGCGGCCCCGACGTCGTGACTCACCTTCGCGGGCTGCTGCCGCGCGGGTGGCAGGCCACGCTCCTGGCCCTCGACGGCGCCGTCATCAGCGGGGTCGCCGGCCAGCTCCGCTCCCTCCCGCGGGACGCCACGCATCTGGTGATCAGCGTGGGCGGGAACGACGCCCTCGGTTTCGCCTACCTGCTCAATGAACCGGCCGTGTGGGCGGCCGAAGCCCTTGCAATGTTCGCCGATGCCCAGGATAAATTCGGCGCCGGCTACGCCGCGATGCTGGATGCGGTCGCGGCCACGGGGCTGCCGACGGCGGCCTGCACCATCTACGACACCCCGCCTTCCGGCCCCGATCAGCGGATCATCCGGTCGGCCGCCGCCCTGTTCAACGACCACATCACCCGGGCCGTCTTCGCCCGGGGGCTGGCGCTGGTGGACCTGAGGCTTATCTGTCCCGAAGACGCCGACTACGCGAATCCGATCGAGCCCTCCGTCCAGGGCGGCCGCAAGATCGCGCACGCCATCAGCGCCTACCTGTTCCCCGAGCAGGCCGCCCCTCGCTCGCTGGTCATCGGCGCCTGAGCGCCGGAAGATGCCGGACAACGAACGCCTTGAAGCCGGCTCGGTCGGCGCGGCCGGCGCCCGCGGGCTCCGGGAATTCCGGGACCGGCTGGGCTTCGAACTGGACCCGTTCCAGGTAGAGGCCTGCTCGGCGCTCGAGCACGGCCGCGGGGTGCTGGTCGCGGCCCCCACCGGGGCCGGCAAGACGGTGGTGGGGGACTTCGCCGCCTTCCTGTCCGTCGCCCAGGGCACCAGGACGTTCTACACCACGCCCCTCAAGGCGCTGAGCAACCAGAAGTTCGCCGATCTCTCCGCGGCCTACGGAAGCGCCCGGGTCGGCCTGCTCACGGGAGACAGCAGCGTCGATCCGGACGCCGACGTCGTCGTCATGACCACCGAGGTGCTGCGCAACATGCTCTACACGGGATCCCCGGGCCTGGAGCGACTGGCGTATGTGGTGATGGACGAGGTGCATTACCTGGCGGACCGGACCAGGGGAACCGCGTGGGAGGAGGTCATCATCCAGCTCCCGGAAACCGTGCGGCTGGTCAGCCTCAGCGCCACCATCTCCAACGCCGAAGAGTTCGGGGCATGGCTGGAAGCGGTCCGGGGCGCTACCGCCGTGGTGGTGTCCGAACACCGCCCGGTGCCCCTGTTCCAACACGTCATGGCCGAAAACCAGCTGTTCGACCTGTTCGCCGAGCCCGTCGCCTTTGACGAGCTCGACCCGCAACCACCGGCGATGCTGGACGGGCATCCGCTCAACCCCCACCTGCTGGCGCTGTCCGACGCAGCCTCGCTGGCCGGATCCACCGCCGGCGATGAGCAGGAGCGCGGCCGGACCCGGCAGTTCCACCGGTCACGCAGCCCGGCAGAAGGCGGCCGAGAGTCCAAGCCCTGGGCGCAGCTGCTCCAGCGGCTCGGCCGCGACGGGCTACTGCCGGCGATCGTATTCGTCTTCTCCCGGGCCGGGTGCGACGCCGCCGTCCGTTCCTGCACCGAATCGGGACTCTGGCTGACGGACCTGCGCGAACGCAGGGAGATCCTACGCCGGGTCGAGGCCGCGGACCTTGGGCTGACCGGGGAGGAGGGCGAGGCGCTCGGAATCCCAGGGTGGCGGGAGGGCCTGCGCCGTGGCGTCGCCGCGCATCATGCGGGATTGCTTCCGGCGTGCAGGCAACTGGTGGAGCAGCTGTTCGCCGAGGGCCTACTCAAGGCCGTTTTCGCCACGGAGACCCTGTCCCTGGGGATCAACATGCCCGCCCGCTCGGTGGTGCTCGAGCGGCTGGAGAAGTTCGACGGCGAGGCCATGGTTCCCTTGACCGCGGGCCAATATACGCAGCTGACCGGACGTGCGGGCCGGCGCGGCATCGACGCGGAGGGCCACGCCGTCGTGCTGTGGAGACCGGGAGTGGACCCGGCGGCCGTCGCGGCGCTGGCCTCCCGGCGCGCCTACCCGTTGGACTCCGGCTTCCGGCCCGGCTACAACGTGGCCGTCAATCTCATTGCGCGGCACGGCCACGAGGGCGCGCGCGCACTGCTGGCGCGGTCGTTCGCCAGTTTCCAAGCGGGGAGGTCCGGCCGGCCAAACCTCGGGGTTCATGAGGAAACCTTCGAGGGCCTGGTTCGGGTGCTCGCGCGGTACGGCTACCTGACGGTCGGTGCGCAAGGGGTGCTAATCGACGACGGCGGCGCGCGGCTGCGCGGGATTTACGGCGAGCGGGACCTGCTGGTCTGCCTGGGCCTGGACAGGGATGCCGCGCGACGGCTCAGCCCGGTTGAGCTTGCCGGTTTTGCCGCCGCCCTGGTGTACCGCAGCGGCAGGAGCCCGGCGGGGCCGGTGAAAATGCCGACCGGCGGGCTGCAGACCTCCTTCGACACCCTCACGGACGTCTGGGCGGAGCTGAACGTGCTGGAGCGGCGCTACCGGCTGCCGGGCACACCGGAACCGGAGACCGGGCTGGTCCGCCCGCTGTACGGCTGGGCGGCTGGCCGAAGCCTGGCCGACGTCCTGCCGGAGACGGGGCTGTCCGCCGGGGGCTTCGTGCTCTGGGCCAGGCGGTGCGCCGACCTGCTCGAGCAGGTGGCCGCCGCCCACCCGGAGTCGCCGGCCACGGCCGGCACGTGCCGCGAGGCCGTGCGGCTCATCCGGCGCGGGGCAGTGGCCCGCGGGACCCAGATCGACTGAGCGTCGGTAAGCGCAGGGCTAGGGGCCTAAACTACTGCTCCGCCGGCGTCCGGACTACTGCTCCGCCTGTGCCGGGGGAGGCCTCCGCCGCCACGTCCACGCCAGTCTCGTCCACCAGCTCCGCGCGGCGCCGCCCGGCGCCCTTGATGCCGAAGCGGTAGGCCACGAACAGCAGGGCGATCCACGCGCAGCCCACCAGCAGCGCCACACGAGTGTCCGGCATGATACCCAGCAGCACCACGATGAAGACCATGAACGCCAGCGCCAGGTAGGACGCCACAGGCCAGAACGGCACCGGGAATTCCGACGCCGGCAGCCCCTTCCGCGCAATCTCCCGCTTCATCGCGATGTGGGAGAGCAGGATCATCAACCAGACCCACACCGTGGCGAATGTCGCGATCGACGCAACGATCAGGAACAGGGACTCCGGCAGGAGCGCATTGAGCACGACGCCGGCCAGCAGCACCGCGGCCATCGTCGCCACCGTCATCCACGGCACCCCGTGCCGGGAGATCTTCGCGAAGGCCTTCGGCGCGTGGCCCTGCTCGGCCAGCCCGTACATCATCCGCCCGGCGCCGAACGTGTCGGAGTTGATGGCGGAAATGGCGGCGGTGATCACCACGGCGTTGAGGATGTGCGCGGCCGCCGGGATGCCCAGCATGTCGAAGATCTGCACGAACGGGCTGGTGGAGCCGTCGATCCGGTCCCACGGCGAGATCATCATCAGCACGGCCAGGGTGCAGACGTAGAAGAGCAGGATCCGCACCGGCACCGTGTTGATCGCGCCCGGGATCGCCTTCTTCGGGTTCTCCGCTTCGCCGGCCGTGATCCCGATGGTCTCGATTCCGCCGAACGCAAACATCACGATGGAGAAGGAGGCCAGCAGCCCCCAGAACCCGTTGGCGAAGAAGCCGCCGGACCCGAGCATGGTCTCCAGTCCCGGGTTGGCCCCGTCCGGCAGCCCGAAGCCGAAGATGATGATCGCGGCGCCGCCGACAATCATGGCGATGATCGCTGCGACCTTGACCAGCGACAGCCAGAATTCGGTCTCGCCGAACACCTTGACCTTGACCAGGTTCAGGGCGGCGATGAAGAACACGACGGCGAGGATCCAGATCCAGCGCGGCACCTCGGGGAACCAGAAACCCATGTAGATGCCGAACGCCGTCACGTCCGCGATCGCCACGATGGCCATCTCGAACGCGAACGTCCAACCGGTGATGAACCCCGCGAACGGGCCCAAGTAGCGGCTGGCGTACTGGCCGAACGACCCGGAGACCGGGTGCCGCACCGCCATCTCGCCCAGCGCCCGCATGACCAGGAAGACCGCGGCGCCGCCGATGGCATAGGCCAGCAGCACGGCTGGGCCGGCGGCCTGGATCGCGGCGGCCGAGCCGTAGAACAGGCCGGTGCCGATCGCGGAGCCGAGGGCCATGAAACGGATGTGGCGGACAGTCAGGCCACGCGCGAGCGCGGACGCGAATTGCGGCATGGGAGAAACAACCTTGCTGGAGGGAGACGGCCGGTCAAAAAAGCGGCCAGTCAATTCTACGCCCCGCCCGGAACCTTATCTGCCGTAGTCGACGTGCGCGCGGACGCTGTGGCCGTCGTCGCTGAGCCAGCCGCGGCTCTGCGCAAAGCCGATCATGCCGTCGAACTCCTTGGCCCACGACGGAGGTTGGGCGGCGCCGCTGGCCCGCAGCTGCGCCACGTCCAGCCAGGCATAGCCTGCGTCCACGGTGCCCAACCCGGCCGCTGCCAGCGTCTGGGCAACCTCCTGTTCGCCTAAGCCATCGGCGCGCACGGCGAGTTCGCGCAGGTTCTCCGGATCCTTGACGGCGGCGCCGTCCTCCCGGTCCACGTCCACAAACATCAGGCGGGGTTTCCTTCCGTGACGGGTGCCGTGGCGGCCTGCTGGCGCTCGGCGATGGTTTGGTCGGCCTTCGACCAATGGGTGGTCGGGACCTCCCGGATGATCACGGTGGTGTTCTGCGGCAGCGCGCCCACGGATTCTTCCGCGGCGCGGTGCAGGGCGCTCACGAGGTCCCGCAGTTGCTGCGGCGTACGACCCTCGGCAATCGATACGTCAATCAACGGCATGTCGTCCTCCTAGCTTCGCATCACGAACGGGTCCGCCACCGGGCCCTCGTCGGTGTTGATCCAAACGCTCTTCAGCCGCGTGTACTCATGCATGGACTCCATGCCGTGCTCGATGCCCACCCCGCTGTTCTTGAAACCCTGCCGCGGCGACATGGGCGACATCGCGCGATACGTGTTGACCCAGACCGTTCCGGCCTCCAGCCGCCGGCTCATCCGATGGGCTCGGGCCAGGTTCTGCGTCCAGACACCGGCCGCGAGCCCGTACTGGGTGTCGTTGGCCAGTTGCAGCACTTCTTCTTCGGTCTCGAACGGCATGATCGCCGCCACCGGGCCGAAAATCTCCTCGCGGACCACCCGCATGGAATTGTCGACGTCGGTGAGCACCGTGGGTGCGTAGAAGTAGCCGGGCAGCTCGACGTCCGGCCGCCCGCCACCAGTCAAGACAGTGGCGCCCTCGGAGACGCCCAGCTCCACGTAGGAGCCCACCTTCTCCTGCTGCGCGGCAAACGCCAGCGGTCCCAGTTCAGTGCTGTCCTGCAGCGGGTCGCCGATCACGATGCTCCCGGCCCGCTCGGCCACCCGTTCCAGCAGCTCGTCATAGATGGAACGGTGCGCAAAGACCCGGCTGCCCGCGATGCAGGTCTGGCCGGCCGCGGCAAAAATCCCGGCCACCACGCCCATGGCCGCATTGGCCACGTTGGCGTCCTCGAACACGATGTTGGGGCTCTTGCCGCCGAGCTCCAGGGTGGTGCCGATGAACCGGGACGCGGCGGACGCGGCGATCGCCGAGCCGGTGGCGGTGGACCCGGTAAAGGAGATCTTGGCGATCCCGGGATGGTCCACCAGTGCGGCGCCGGCTTCAGCACCCATGCCGGTGACTACGTTGACCACGCCGTCGGGGAAACCGGCCTCGGCGGCCAGCTCGGCCAGCCGCAGGACGGTCCGCGAGGTGTACTCGGAGGGCTTGATGACGATCGTGTTGCCGGCCGCCAGCGCCGGGGCGAGCTTCGACGTCGTCAGGGTCAACGGGGAGTTCCACGGCGTGATGGCACCGACCACGCCCAGCGGTTCGCGCTGCGTGTAGTTGAGGATCGCCGGGTTGGTGGTGGGAATCTGGCTGCCCTGCACCTTGTCCGCCAGGCCGGCGTAGTAATAGAAGTACTCCGGCAACGTGGCCAGCTGCCCGCGCATCTCGCGCAGCAGCTTGCCGTTGTCCTCGGTCTCCATCCGTGCCAGTTCCTCGGCGTTCTCACCCACCAGGTCGCCAAGCCGCCGCAGCAGGTGCCCGCGTTTGGTCTGGCTCAGGTCGCGCCAGAGCGGGTTCTCGAAGGCAGCCCGTGCAGCAGCGACCGCGCGGTCGACGTCGGCCTTGCTGCCGCGGGCGGCGGAGTAGAGGACCTCGAGCGTGGCGGGGTTGGTGCTCTCGAAGTAGGCGCCGTCGGCGGGGGCGCTCCAGCGGCCGTCGATGAAGTGGTTGTAGTTCCTAGTCATGGGTATCGTGACTCGATTCGTTGATGAAGTCGGTGATGAGGCGCGCCAATTCGGCCGGGCGCTGCACCGGGAGCATGTGGCGGGCCCCGGGCACGACGGCGGTGCGCGCCCCCGGGATGGCCTCGCCCAAACGGCGGGTCATCTCCGGGGTCGAGCCGGGGTCTTGGTCCCCGGTGACGGCCAGCGACGGCACGACAATGGCACCGAGTTCCGCGCCGATCTCGGCGTCCTCGGTAGCGAAGACCCTGTACGCGTGCAGGTACGACTGCTGGTCGTTGGCCAGCAGGGTCCGGCGAATGCCGTCCACTGTGGCGGCGTCGATCCCCGAACCGGCCGGGAACCAGCGCTCCATAGAGGCCTCGACGCTGCCTGGAAAGTCCGCCGCAGCGCTGTCCAGCCGGGACGCGACCGATGCAGCCTCCTGCGGAGTGCGCCGGCACACCGAGCTGACACTGGTCAGGGTAACCACGAGCTCGGGCCGGAACCGGGCCAAATGTTGCGCGACCAGAGCGCCCAGCGAGAAGCCCACCAGGTGCGCCCGCCCGGGCAGCCGCGACGCGACGTCGTCGGCCAGGTCGGCCAGCGAGACCGGCGCCTCCAGCCGCGGCTGGCCGCCGTGGCCGGGCAGGTCAAGCGCCAGCACGGTCCGTCCGGTGGAGTCGCGCAGACGCTCGCCCAGCGGTTCCCACATGGAACGGTCCAGCCCGACGCCGTGCAGCAGGACGATCGGCAGGTTCGTCTCCACGGTTACTGTTCGGTGGCCAGGGGCGCCAGCCGCTGCTGCGGGCGGCCCTGTGATGCGGCGGCCAAGGCGATGACAATTTCGCCCGGATGCGGGGCATCGGCGAGCCGGACCTCGACGCTCTGGTGGTGCGAGCGGATGGTCGCGTCGGTGATGTGCTTCAGCGGGATGTCGAACGTCACCCCGGCCGGGCCGCGCTTTTCCACAGCCGGCAGCAGCGTGGTGGCATTGGCCGCATTGCGGAAGTGGTCGCCGAACTTCAGCGTGTGGATGAGTGCCGAGCCGTGCTCGATCTCGCCCTCGAGGCCCACTATCGCCGCCTTGCCGTACGCTTCCACCGTCCCGCCGAGGGCCTTCACCACGCGGGGGGCGAGGAGTTCGCCCACCCTTGAGGCGACCTCGTCGATACCGGCGGTGAGGTCTTCGACAAAGCCCTGGCCGCGCCAGGGATTGTCGATGACTGCGGCTACGACGGCGACCCGGGCGTTGGGCTCGACCGGCCGGCCGCCTTCGGTCAGGGTTTCTTCGGTCAGGGTAACGATCTTGCGGACGTTCATGCGGTGGCTCCTTCGAGGATGCGGGACGTGACGGCCGGGTCGGTGCTGCGGTCGCCGATTCTGGCGTGCGGGCGGGGACCGGTTGATGCCGCGGCAACCACGACGATCTCGTCCGGCCGGGGCCCGTCGGAGATTCGTGTGGTGATGGTTTGGTAGTGGCTGCGGGTGGCTGCCTGGGTCTTGTGCCACATGGGCACCACCAGAGGCTCTCCCGCGTCGGCTCGGTCGTCGGCGAAGCAAATGATGGACGTGCCCTCCAGGAACTCCCGGACGAGGTTGCCGAAGTACGGGGTATGGATCAATGCTCCCGCATGTTCAATTTCCCCCGACGTGCCGACGACCGCGGCCTTGCCGAACGCCTCGATCCGGTCGGCACCGCCAAGCCCGGCGATGAGACGGTCGGTCAGCAACCGCGCGACCGCAGGCGCGACAATTTTCGATGCCGGGGCCAGGTCGGTGTCCGTTGCAGTTCCGATCCAGGGGTTCGTGATCACCGCTGCCGCGGTCGCCCGGTATACCGGAACCGGAGCGAAGGCACCGTTTTCCTGCAGTATCTCTTCCTGGTAGTAGACGATCTTGCGGATGCCGGGATGTTCACCCGGTGTGGCCGGGGCGATGTTAGTCAAAGTGGGGCTTCACTTTCTCCGAGAACAGCTCCAGGCTGCGCATCGCCTTGTGGTGCTCCAGCCCGGGGTGGGTGGTCCACAGCATCATGTGCTCCAGGCCGACTTCGCGCTGCAGTTCCCGGACCTTTTCGGTGACGTACTCCGGCGTGCCCACCAGCATGTTGCGGTCCATCAGCATGTCGAAGTCCAGCGTGTGGGCGTCGGTGAGTTCTTCGCCCTCTTCCATCAGGTTGGACAGTCCGCGCCAGTGGGTGATCCAGCGGTAGGTGTTCATGACCGCTTCTTCGAACTCTTCGCGCGCCTGCTCCATGGTGTCGGCCACGTACACGTCGCGGACCAGCGCGATGCCCTCGCCCAGCGGCACCTCGCGGCCCTGGGCCTGGGCGGCGTGCTCGCGGTACAGCTCGAACCGGCCCTTGAGCGCGGACACGGGCGGCAGCCAGAAGATGCCCTGGACCCCGTTCTGGGCGGCTCCGACGATGGACCGCGGAGTGTCGATGACCTGCCACAGCGGCAGCTTCGGCTGCAGCGGACGCGGCGTCACGGCCATCTTCGTGATGACACCGTCTTCGGTGTACTCGGGGGTGGCGGGGGAGAGCGGGTGGTTCCACTTCACGCCCGGGGCCGGGAACTCGTAGAACTCGCCCTTGTGGCTGAAAAAGTCGTTGTACCAGGCCTTGTCGAGGATCTCCATGGTCTCGGCGAAGAGCGCCCGGTTCTTCTCTTGGTCGCGGGGATCGGCGGCCGGGTTCAGGTTCAGCGCCTCGCGTCCGTACAGGCCGCGGCCGACGCCGACCTCGAGCCGGCCGTCGGAGAGTTGGTCCAGCAGCGCCAGGTCTTCGGCCAGCCGCAGCGGGTGCCAGAACGTGACGATGGAAGCGGCCTGGCCGATGCGGATCTTGGAGGTGCGGGCGGCAATGTCCACGCCCATCAGGATGGGATTTGGAGTCAGTTCCTGGCCCTCGTGGCCGAAGTGGTGCTCGGTGTACCAGGTGGACCAGAAGCCGTACTTCTCCGCGGTCACCGCGTACTCGCGGGCATCCTTCATGTGCTGGTTGTAGTTGCCCAGGTCTCCTGGGGCGCCAAGGCCGTGGAAGATGGAAAAGCGCATGGTGGGTCCTTTCACAGGGCTTAGATGCCCGGATGTCGTAGTAGAAGGTCAGTCGTTTCGGGTCCGCGAGTCGGTCAGGACTTCGCGGGACGATGCATAGACGTGGTTGCGCATGGCCGCTTCGGCACCGAAATGGTCCTTGTCCTTGATCATCTGCAGCACGGTGCGGTGTTCGGCGGTAGAGGCGACGATTCGACCAGGATGCCCGGCGGTGCGCAGGACGAGCCGGTGATACGCCAACTGGTTCATCAGGCGCCCGTAATGTTCGGCCAGCTTGTTGTTGTCGGCGCCGTCAATGATGGTCTGGTGGAACTCGTGCACCAACGCCGCATAGCGCTCGGCGTCGCCTGCGGCGGCCGCCTCGTCGGATTCCTCCAGATTGCGTTCCAGAACCGCAATCTCGCGCACGGGGCCGCGGCGGGCCAACAGGCCGGCTGCCAGTCCTTCGAAGCTTTCCTTGAGCTGGAACAGTTCGACAATCTCTCGCCGAGTGGGTTCCCGGACGAAGGTGCCGACCTTCGGCCGAATTTCCACGAGGCCCTCGTGCTGCAGCTGTTTCAGGGCTTCGCGAACCGGTGTGCGGCTCACGTCGAACTCCTGAGCGAGGAACACTTCGGACACCGGAGCGCCCGGCGGGAAATCACCCCCGAGGATGAGCGCGCGGACCCGGTCGAGGAGGGGCAGTTCCTCGCCCGGCTGCAGGAGGTCCTGCTGGGTGGTCGTCTGTTGCATACATCAGAGGTTATGTTGCATGCATCAGCTCGTCAAGGCTTCGCAACAAATCCGCACTGCTCCGCGCTAGTTGTGGCCTCCCGGCTGAATTTCCAGCTCGATGTTGCCTTCTCTAGTGATCTACATTACGCTCACTGCCATGCAACAGACTTTTGATACTGCAGTGGCAAGTGCATGGTCCGCAGCGTGGGATCGCGGGGAGGTAGAAGCGCTTGAAGCGCTGGTTACGCCGGACTACATCAGGATCAGCAAAGGCAGCGGCAAGAGCATGAATCTCGGCCAGCTGCAGGAGGACATCCAGGAAGTCCGGCGGGCCTTCCCCGACCTGGTCACCACGGTGGACGCGGTGGTTGTCGATGGTGACACGGCAGCCATCTTCTGGACGTCGACGGGAACGCACAGCGCTGCTTTCATGGGCGTGCCGCCGACCGGACGCCGGGTGCAGACCCGCGGTTCCAACTTCGTCTCCATGGCAGGCGGCCGCATTAAGCAGGAAACCGTGACCTGGGACAGCAGGGAACTGCTGGGGTCGCTGGGGATCCGGCACTTGGGTGACGCGCTCGAGGCGGAGGGTCCCGGCGTCGTCGTCGATTCTCTCTCCGGAGAACCGGACCCCGAGATCATGAAGACTTTCAACCGTCAGTTTGTCACCGGCGTGACAGTGGTGACGACGACGGAAGGGGACACCCCCAAGGGGCTGGCCGTGAACGCCTACGCGTCTGTTTCGCTGGAACCGCCGCTGGTGATGGTCTGCATCCAAAAGACCTCGTCGACCTACCCCGCACTGTTTGCCTCCACACACCTTGGCATCAATATCCTCAGCAACCGGCAGCAGGACACCGTTGCCACCTTCGCATCGAAGGCGGCGGACAAGTTCGCCGAGATCGAATGGCACGCCGGCCCCAACGGCTCCCCGCTGCTCGACGGATCCTCCGCCGCGCTCGAAGCCGAGATCAGGGAACGTTTTCAAGCCAAGACGCATACCGTCTTCATCTGCCGAGTGCGGCACGCCGAAGTTAGCGACGCTTCGCCCATGGTCTACCAGGCCGGCCGCTTCTACGACAGCGAAGGTCTTTCCCCGCTGTAACGGCAACTGCCGGCAGCCTGCTCCTGAGATTCGGAGATTTCCATGGTTCAACAATTAGCCAAGTCGTCCCGCGGGGCGCCACGCGATCCGCTGCAGGACGGCATTCATGCCGACCGAAGGCCCGGCGTAGTTTTCTGGGCATCGCTGGGACTGATCGCAGCCTTCGTCCTCTGGGCGGCAGTGTCGCCGGACAGCTTGGGCGCCGCCATGACCACGAGCATGGATTGGGTAGCGAGGTCGGTGGGCTGGAGCTATCTTCTGGTGACACTGTTGTGCATCGGGCTCATGCTCTACCTGGCTTTCAGCCGCTATGGCGGGATCCGGTTGGGGTCCAGCACCGACAGGCCGGAACACAGCACGTGGGCCTGGCTAGCCATGATCCTGTCCGCCGTGATGGGCATCGGCCTGATCAGCTATGGCGTGGCGGAACCGATTTCGCACTTCATGGCACCCCCACATGCATTGGCCGAGCCTGAAACCATGCAGGCCGCCGTCCGGGCGATGCAGTTCAGTTTCTTCGACTGGGGACCGCACGCCTGGGCCGTGTTTGGCATCTTCGGCCTGGCCATTGCTTACTCGACCCACCGCAAGAAGCGTCCCGGACTCGTATCTCCCATGCTTAGGCCCATCTTCGGCACAGCGATGGACGGCTGGTTCGGCAAGTTGATCGACGTGTTCGCCATCATCGCCACGCTTTTTGGTACGACGACGTCTTTGGGTCTGGGTGCTTCGCAGATCGCCGAGGGCATGGACCGGGTCTTCGGGCTCCCGTCCGGCCTGGCTATGCAGATCCTTATCATCGCGGTGGTGACGGTGTTGTTCACGCTGTCCGCATTGTCCGGAGTAAACCGCGGGATCAAGTACATCAGCCAAGTGACCATGTCGCTGTCGGTCCTGCTGGCGCTCTTCGTGCTGATCACCGGGCCGACCAACTTCATCTCCAACCTGTTCTTCCGCTCGGTCGGCACCTACTTCAACGACTTCCTTGAGGCGAGCCTGATCACCCCGAGTACGCCCGAGGACATGCAGTGGATGCAGTGGTGGACGTACTTCATGATGGCTTGGTGGCTCAGCTGGGGTGCCTTCGTCGGGGTCTTCCTGGCCAAGATCTCCCGAGGCCGAACCATCAGGCAATTCGTCGCCGGCGTGCTGGCTGTGCCTAGCGTGGTGTTCTTCGCGTGGTTCACCATCTTCGGCGGCACCGCCATCAACATGGATATGAACGGTGCCAGGATCGGCGAGGCAACGAACGAGAACATTAACTCGGCCTTCTTCGCGATGCTCGAAAACCTGCCGCTGGTGACGCTTACCTCCGTCATTACCGTGATCCTGGTGGCACTGTTCTTCATCTCCGGCGCCGACGCCAACACCTTCGTGCTGAGCATGCTCTCGTCCAAGGGGACGCTGGAGCCCAGCAAGCCGGTACTGAGCATTTGGGGCGCACTCACCGGCGTGTGCGCGGTGCTGCTGCTCCTTGTCGGGGGGTTGGCCGCCCTCCAGCAGGCGGCGATGCTCTCGGCGCTGCCGTTCACGATCATCGTGGCACTGCTGGGCGTATCGCTCATCATCGAACTGCGAAGGGACCCTGAATTTCAGGGCCCGACTTCGAAACAGCCTGTCCTGGCACAGCCAGCTGCGGGGCGGGCTGCTGTCGCGGACAAGGAACCGATTTCTTTGGACTGATCTACCCTGCACGGGCAGGCGGGGACGACCCGACCCGTGCCGTTCCACCCGGCAGCCCACAGGGGGCCGCCGGTACCGATCGAGAATCAAAGGGATCACCGTGAAAACTGAACTTAACAGCGTGTCTGCCGGGGAGGGCAACACCGCTGAGGACCGGGGCTACCGTGACAGCCTGACCAAGATCGAGCCGTACGGCATCGAACACATCCCGGACGTGGAGCGCCACGGCAAGCCGCGCTCGCAGTTCTTCCTCTGGTTCGCGGCCGGCATGAACTTCCCGCTGGTCGTGCTGGGCTTCAGCGCCGCGTATTTCGGCCTGCCGTTCTGGTCCGCGGTCCTGGCCATCCTCGGCGCCGGACTGGTCGCCGCCACGGTGATGGGCTACCTCAGCGGGATGGGCGTCCGGCTCGGCATCCCGCAGCAGATGCAGGCCCGCGGGCCGTTGGGCTTTATCGGCAACCTGCTGCCGGTCGCCTATGTCAACGTCTTCGCTGGCGTCGGCTGGGCCTCGGTGACCGTCATCCTCGGCGGGCAGGCCATCGGACTGCTCACCGGCATGCCGTTCTGGTTGTCCGCCTTGGTCCTGATGCTGCTGCAGCTCGGGGTCGCCGTGATGGGCTACAACCTGATCCACTTCCTGCAGCGGGTGCTCTCCTTCGTGCTGCTGGCCGGCTTCATCTTCGTCACCGTCGTGACGGTGGCCTCCGGCAAGGTCGTCAACACGCCCAACCCAGACGCCGAGGGCTTCCTGGGCGTGGGCGGCTGGATCATCTTCTTCGGCTACTTCTTCTCCTACATCGTCGCCTGGATGCCGTTCGCCTCCGACTACTCGCGCTACCTGCCGAACAACGCGGCCAACCGGCGCGGCGCGGGCTGGTTCACCATGCTGGGTAACTTCATCACGCTCTCCTGGATGGGCATCCTCGGCGCGCTGCTCGGATCCACCGCCACCTCCTCCGACACGATTGCGGCGCTGGATGAATTGATGGGGCCGTGGGCGGTCATCGGACTCGGCATCGTTGCCCTGTCTTCCTTCACGCAAAACTTCCTCAACGTCTACGGCGGCGCCATCTCCATCCAGACCATGGGCGTGCCGGTGAGCCGTCATGTCGCAGTCGTGTTCATCTGCATCGCGTCCTACCTGGTGGCGCTCTGGGGCCAGCACGGGTTCTATGACGGGTTCACCGCCTTCCTGAACCTGACTGCTTACTGCGTTGCGCCCTATGTTGCGGTGCTGATCTGCGACTACATCTTCGGCGGACGCCGGAGCCGGCAGGGCATCCAGGAACTCTACGACAAGTCCCGAAAGTTCGAGTGGGGCTTTATCGCCTGGGCGGCCGGCGTCGTAGGCTCCTCGCCGTTCTGGATCTCCGCCATCTACACGGGCCCTGTTGCAGCGGCCTTCCCCCAGATCGGCGACCTGTCCTTCTACGTGGGCGCGGCTATCGCCACCGTGGCCTACCTGGTGACCTACCGGTTGCCGCGGCTGTCCGGGCGGTCACTGCTCACCGCCGACAAGGAGGGCTAGGACAATGACGGACGGGAATCGGACGGATCGGACAGGGCAGCAGCATTTGGTTGTGGTCGACATGCAGCGTGCGTTCCGCCAGCAGGGCGATTGGCACGTGCCGCGCTACCACGAGGCCGCCGAGGCTATTGCCCGGCTGGTGGGGTCCGGCCTGAGTCCGCTCATCACGCGGTTCGTCCCGGACCCGGCCGAGTCCGGTTCCTGGTCCGCCTACTACGACCGCTGGCAGAGCATGCGGCTGGATCCGGCCGATCCCGTCTGGGACGTGGAGCTGCCCGGCGTCGACATCGTGGCGACGCTGGACCTGCCGACCTTCACGAAATGGGGTGACGAGATGGCCCGCCGGATCCCGGCGGGAGACGAAATCGTCCTCACCGGCGTCGCCACCGACTGCTGCATCCTGGCCACCGCGCTCGGGGCGGCGGATGCCGGCCGCTTCGTGACGGTGGTCGCCGACGCGTGCGCCGGGCAGAACGACCAGGCGCACCGGTCCACACTGGAACTGCTGGAACTGCTCGCGCCGATGGTCACCGTGACCACCAGCGCCGAATTCATGGTGCGGCCACACGCCGCGGCGCTCTGAGCGCACCCTTCGCAAACCCTTGACCCCGCGGCCACCGAGGACTAACCTGCAACCAAATGGTTGTAGATCAAGTCAGTGACCTCGAGTTGGACCGCCTCTTCCAGGCGCTCGCCGACGCCACCCGCCGCGACATCGTGGCCCGGGTGCTCACCGGCGAGTTCTCGGTGTCGGGCCTGGCGGCGGGGTACAAGATGAGTTTCGCCGCGGTACAGAAACACGTCGCGGTCTTGGAACGGGCTTCCCTGGTGGTTAAGGAGAAGCGCGGAAGGGAGCAGATGGTGCGGCCTCATCCTGAAGGAGTGCGAAGAGCGCGTCGCCTGCTCGACGAATACGAGATGCTCTGGCGCCAACGTGTTGACCGGATCCAGGACATTCTCGCAATGGGATAGGAAGGACACCGTCATGCCGGTTACCGATACCAAGCAGGACCTCGAGGCCCTGACGTTCACCCTCGTGGCCGAGTTCGATGCACCCGTCGAGCGCGTCTGGCAGCTCTGGGAGGATCCGCGCCAGCTGGAACGCTGGTGGGGCCCGCCCGAGTGGCCCGCCACCTTCAGCAAGCACGAGTTCACTCCCGGCGGCACGGCCAGTTACTACATGACCGGGCCCGACGGCGAGACGGCCGCCGGCTGGTGGCGGATCACCGCGATCGAGGCCCCGCACCGGCTGACCTTCGAGGACGGGTTTGCCGACGACGACGGCGAGCCGGTGGCGGACCTGGGCACCACCTACGCCACGGTCACGCTGGAATCCATCGGCAGCCGCACCCGGATGACCACCGAGTCCAGGTTCGAGTCCGCCGAGCAGCTGGAGAAGATGCTCGAGATGGGGATGGTCGAGGGCATGCAGGGTGCCATGGGCCAGATCGACGCCATCCTCGCCGAGCCCGCATCCGTCTGAGTCCAGGCATCCCGCATTCGTCTGAGCCGGGCATCCCGCGAGCGAAAGGGGAGTGACCACCGAGGCGGCACGGCTAGCCGGTGACCGACTGACCGCCCGCCCGTGCCCGTCCAAGAGTGGATAGGCTACCAACATGGCCATCATTTACGACGCAGTGTTGAATCCCACCAAGCAGGAGCTGCTGGCGGCATGGCTGCCCGAACAGCCATGGTTCCAACAACTTGGAGCCAGCGCCGGCGAGCTGGAGCACCTTGGCGCCTTCCGCTTCGACGATCCGGCCGGAGAGGTCGGCATGGAAACGCACCTGGTCCGGGCCGGCGACGGTCCGGTGCTGCACGTCCCGCTGACCTACCGGGGCGCACCGCTGCCCGGAGCCGAACAATTCCTGGCCGGGACCATGGACCACTCCGTGCTCGGTGACCGCTGGATCTACGACGCGTGCGCCGACCCGGTGTACGCCACCGCGCTGGCCACCGTGATCATCCAGGGCGGATCCGGCGCGGAGCAGTTCCGCGACGTAGACGGCAAGCTCGAACCGCTGGCCGGTGCCCTCCCGGTCCGCGGCAGCGGCGGTCCCGGCGGCATCGTCCCCACCACGACGACGGCGGTGCCCACCACCGAGGGCAGCGTCACCACCATCGATGCCAACCCATTGACGTTGACCGTCTACCGAACTCCCGGGTCCCAGGAGAGGCCGGCCACGGCCCTGACGCTGAACTGCTCGCTGCCGGGCCAGCCGCCGCTGATCCTCGCTTCCGCCTGGTGAGCCGCCCGGTGCGGAGGAGCAAGGAGTCGGGGGTTCAGCGAGAGGAAGGTGCCTGGGGCCTGCGTGTTGCCGCGTTGCGCTACCGCTTCAAGGAGAGCCTCTTTCTCTTCCCGGCGGTGGTGATGTTGGCCGGCATCGCGCTGGCCATCGGTGCCACCGCCGTCGACCGAGCCCTCGGCCACCATGCCGATGTGCCGCTCACGCTGGCGATGAGCAGCAATGCCGCCACCTGGCTGCTGTCCACCGTCGCGGGAGCGATGATCACCACCGTCGGCGTGGTTTTCTCGTTGACCGTGGTGAGCCTGCAGCTGGCCAGCGACCAGTTCTCGCCGCGTGTGATGCGCTCGTTCATCCGGGACCGGCTCAGCCAGGCGGTTATCGGCCTGCTCGTTGCCACGTTTTTCTACTGCGTCCTCGTCCTGCCGAGCCTGAGCGGGGAACCGACCGAGCCGGCGCCGCGCATATCCCTGACGATCGCCGTCGTCCTCACCCTGGTGACGGTGGTGGGGATCATCGTCCACCTGGACCATCTTGCCCGCGGACTGCAGGTTGGCAACGTCGCCCGGGTCATCGCGGCAGAGGGCCGGACCGTCGTGGCGGCTCTTAACCGGGTGCCCTCTGGCCTCCAGCCCGTGGAGCCCAAAGACTTCCATGCCCCCGGGAATGCCGCCGTCATTCCTTGCCGGATGAGCGGATGGATCAGCCAGGTGGACAGCGGCCAGCTGCTGGGAGCGGTCCCTGCCGGCACGACGGTGCGGATGGAAACCCGCGTGGGTGCTTACATCCACGCGGGTGAAGCATTGTTCACGGTGTGGCCGCCACCGCCGGAGCGCAGCCGGGAGAAGCTTGCCGGGGCGATTGCCATAGCCGACTCGCGGACCATGCTGCAGGATGTCGACTTCGCTATCCGCCAGCTGGTTGACATAGGCCTGCGGGCGCTTAGCCCGGCCATCAACGACCCCACCACGGCAGTGGAGGTCATCCTGAGGCTGGGCAGCCTTCTGCGGGCGGTCCTGACCGCCCCGCTTGCTGCGGAAGCGCTGAAGGACGAGTCAGGCCGGGTACTGCTGCAGCCGTGGAACCTTGACCATGCCGAATACGTCGACCATGCCTTCGACCAGCTGCGACAGACGAGCCTGGACCAGCCGGAGGTCGTCGCCGCTCTCCTGCGGGTCCTCCGCATGCTCATCGCACACGTCCGTGCCGAGGGCCACCCCGAACACACGCCGGCCCTGGACCGGCAGATGCAGCTACTTCTCGACGCCATGCGGGACCGGCCCGAACTGCACCCCGAGGACCTCCGGCGCCTCCAGGCGCTGTCCTCCGACGAGACAGACCCCGCCGACCACAGCCGCAGCCGGTAGCCCGGCGTTACTTCACGCCGCGATTCCTGCGGAGTACGACGGCGGTGGCCACGCCGGCGGCGAGGACCAGGGCCGCGCCGATGCCCCAGGCGAGGGCCGGGACCGAAGCCGGGCCTTCGCCGTCGTCCGCCACGGCAACGACAGTTGCCGTCCCCGCCTGGTGGTCCGCCGGTTCTGCCACCGCGGATTCGGTGGCCGCGGCCGAAGCACCGGGTTCGGCCGTGCCGGGGCCCGGCTCGACGTCGCCAACCAGATCCAGGGTCAGGGTGTAGGGGATTTCCGTCTCCTTGGCGTCCTCGAAGTACAGCGGGTCGACGGCCACCTGGAGGTAGTAGTCGCCGGCAAGGTACAGGTTGCGGACGTCGTGAATGCCCTCGGCGGCGTTGCGGTAGCGCACCGGAGAGGCGAAGTTCGCTGCCACCTTGGTGCCCGGGTCGGCCATGGACGTCATGCCGTAGGCGCCCGTGGAGGTGCCGTCGGTGATCGTCACCGGCTGGCGCAGCGGATTGGCGAAGCCGACCTGCAGGTAGGACGGATTGAAGATGTCCTTTTCGTAATCGCCGAGCTGGGCGACGGCGCGCAGCTGCTGCCCGTAGTCCACCGGCACCCTGTAGAAGTGCACCTCGCCGGGGATGAGGGTGGCCGCAAAGCTGCCGGGCGCCAGTTCGGGGGCGGAATTGAAGCTGTTGCCGGGAGTGGTCTCGCGCGGCTTGGAGCCCGGCTTCAGCAGATCGAGCTTGGTCACGGCGTCGTAGCCGGCCGGCAGTCCGGTGGTATCGGCCTCCGGTTCGGCGAGGAAGAGCAGCTCCATCGGCAGCGGGTCTTTTTTCCAGCCCGGACCGCTCCGGGTCACGCCGACCACTAGGTCGCCGCCGCCGGTCGGCTCGAGGCACTCTTGGTCGCCGCTCCCCATGGCGCCAGTGGAGAGCACCGCGGTGACCGGGCCATCGGAGAGCCGGGCCTCGTCGCGGGATTCGCGGACCGAGCTCAGGCATTCCTGCCCGTCGGGGGAGAAGACCTCGAGCTCCAGCGCGCTGTAGGTGGTCATGCTGCCGGCCCGGATCGGCATCACCAGGGACGCGCTGACGTGCAGGCGCTCGCCGTCGTCCAGGTGGACCTTGTAGAACTTGCGGGTCCCGCCCTCGTAGGTCCTGTCGCTGCCGGCGGCGAAGGTGTCCAGGTACTGGCCGGTGGACACCTCCGCGGCAGCGGCGGCGCTCTTGCCGCCGGTCACCGGGATGCCGGCGAAGTCGTAGGGGTTCAGCGCGCGGACGGTCTTGATGACCATCTGCTCACGGAGCGTGTCGGCGTTGTCCGCGTCGGCGTAGGTGCCGCCGGAGGCCTTGGCGATGCATTCGAGTTCCTTGCGGGCCTGCGCATCCACCTTGAACCCGATGGTGTGCATGGCCAGGTCCACGCCGTCCTTTGCCAGGTCCTTGGCTACCTCGCAGGGCGGCGGCGGCGAGCAGGTGTCGATGCCGTCGGAGACCAGCACAATGCTGCGGGGACCGTCGTCGGGAAGCTCCGCGGCGGCCCGGCGCAGCGCCTCGCCCACCGGGGTGTAGCCGGACGCCTTGATCGAGTCGATCTGATCGACCAGTTTCCCGGGATCTGTGGTGCCCAGTTTGGACAGCACGCTCACGTCCTTGCAGCCCTCGGCCCGGGCCTCCGGGGAACTGTCCGTGTTGGTGCCGTAGACCATGAGGCCCAGCTGCGATCCCGCCGGCAGGGTTTCGACCAGCTCCCTGGCAGCGGCCTTGGCTGCGTCCATCCGCAGGGTGCCCTTGGCGTCGGCGTCGGGGTTGAGCATGGAGCCGGAGGCGTCCAAGGTCAGCATCACCGGCACGGCCTCCTCGGATCCTGAGGCGGGAGCCTGCGGGACGGGCACCTGCGAAACCGGCACCTGCGGGACGGGCACCTGCGAAACCGGCACCTGCTGGACGGGCACTTGCGAAACCGGAACCTGCTGCGGCAGGAACATGGCCAGGGCGGCAACCACGCCCAGCGCGCCCTTCAAGACCCCGACGCTCGCACTCATGATCGACACCGACTCTCTCGATGAAACGTTATTTTGCCCCGACTATATCCGGCTAAACGCGGCCCACAGGCCATCCGGCGGGCGGCGAAGCGCGGCCCACCGGCCGGCCGGCGGAATGCCGGCCCTGTTCACCGCACGTTTCCACGCGCGCCAGCCGGGACGGCGTTCCCGATTGTTCTCGATTTGACCCACGTGAGCCGCGACAGATAGGTTTTCGTGGCGTAGGTCACCCAGTCGGCCCCTCCGGGCTGAGCCGCGGGCGGCTTGCTCTCGGTCTGGCCGGACGGGCAATGGAGCCTGCGTCCGACCGGTTCGAAGGGAACCTCCCGCAGCTGCACAGTCCCACCCGTAAGGAACATAGTGAGCGCCACCAGCACCGAACCGCACCTCCAGCGGTCTTTATCCAACCGCCACATCCAGTTGATCGCCATCGGCGGTGCGATTGGCACCGGGCTTTTCATGGGCTCGGGCAAGACGATTTCCGTCGCCGGCCCCTCGGTCATCTTCGTCTACATGATCATCGGTTTCATGCTCTTCTTCGTCATGCGGGCGATGGGGGAGCTGCTGCTGAGTAACACCGAGTACAAGAACTTCGGCGACTTCGCCGGCGACATCCTGGGGCCGTGGGCGGCCTTCTTCACCGGCTGGACGTATTGGTTCTGCTGGGTCGTCACCGGCATCGCCGACGTCGTCGCGATCGCGCACTACGTGGCGTTCTGGTGGCCGGACCTGCCGCTGTGGATCCCGGCGCTCGCCTGCATCCTGCTGCTGCTCGCGCTGAACCTGCCCACCGTGCGGGCCTTCGGCGAGACCGAATTCTGGTTCGCGCTGATCAAGATCATTGCCATCGTGGCCCTGATCGTCGTCGGCCTGGTCATGATCATCACCAACTTCGAGCACGACGGCGTCCGCGCCTCCTTCGGGAACCTGTGGGAGCACGGCGGAATGTTCCCCACCGGCTTCATGGGCTTCGTGGCCGGGTTCCAGATCGCCGTGTTCGCGTTCGTCGGAATCGAACTGGTCGGCACCACCGCCGCCGAGACGAAGGACCCGGAGAAGAACCTGCCGCGGGCGGTGAACTCCATCCCGATCCGCATCCTGATTTTCTACGTGGGCGCCCTCATCATCCTGATGGCCGTCCAGCCGTGGACCGGGTTTAACGCCGACGAATCCCCGTTCGTGGGCATGTTCGCCCTCGCCGGCCTCGTCGGCGCGGCCGGCGTCGTGAACTTCGTGGTCCTGACCTCGGCGACGTCGTCGGCGAACTCGGGCATCTACTCGACGTCGCGCATGATCTACGGGCTCTCGCTGGAGGGCGATGCCCCGAAGCGCTTCGGCAAGCTCTCGAGCCGCGGTGTGCCGCGCAGCGCGCTGCTGTTCTCCTGCATGTTCCTGCTCGCGGGCGTGGTCCTGCTCTACGCGGAGGGCAGCGTTTCCGAGGCGTTCACCATGGTCACCACGGTTTCGGCGCTCTGCTTCATGTTCGTTTGGACCATCATCCTGGTCAGCTACATCGTGTACCGCCGTCGCCGGCCGCAGCTGCACGAGGCCAGCAAGTTCAAGATGCCGGGCGGCTCGTTCATGCCCTACGTGGTCATGGCCTTCTTCGCCTTCATCCTGTGGGCGCTGACCACCCAGCCGGACACGCTGGCTGCCCTGCTGTTCACCCCGGTCTGGTTCGTCGCGCTCGGCATCGGCTACCTGTGGCTGCGCCGCAACCCGGAGCACACCGCGATCCGCGCCGCCCACGACGCCAAGGTGGCCGAGGAAAAGGCGGCACTCGAAGGCCGCGAGGACGCCCTGGCAGGCCGGCGCTAGCCGAGCCCGCCGCAGGCTGCGCCGAAACGTCCGCTTCCCGGGTCTCCGGGGAGCGGACGTTTTTGTGTCGGTCCCTCCGCAGTCGGGCCACGTCCCTCTGCGGTTCGGCCGTCCCTCAGCCGTTCGGCCGTCCAGCGCGCGGCCCGTCCGCGAACCGGCAACGGCGGCCCCACGCGCGGCTACGATGGCGCCATGGAAGATTCGATCACGCTGCGCTTCCTCGCCGCGCCCACCGACGTCGCGGCCGACGGGACCACGGTGCAGGCGGGAAGGGTCCTCGAGTGGATCGACAAAGCCGGCTACGCGTGCGCCGTCGGCTACTCGGGCGGCTACTGCGTCACCGCGTACGTCGGCAATGTGCACTTCACCCGGCCGATCCGCAACGGCTACCTGATCGAGGTCAGCGCCCGCATCGCGCACACCGGCCGTTCCAGCATGCAGGTGGTCGTCACCGTCGACGCGGCGGACGTGCGCGCCCGGCAGTTCCGGCCGGCGATGGACTGCATCCTGGTGTTCGTCGCCATGGATGAGCAGCGGCGGCCCCGGCCTGTTCCGCCGTGGGCGCCGACCGACGACGCGTCGCAGCGGCTGGCCCGCGGGATCGAGGGCCGGCTGGAGGCCCGGCGCGAGATCCGCGAGGTGATGAGCGCCCAGGCATATACGGATGCTGGCACCACTCCCTCCGAAAGCTTCCGTTTCCTCGCCGCCCCCACGGACGTGAACTGGGGCGGCAACGCCCACGGCGGGATCGTGCTGCGCTGGATTGACGAGGTGGCCAGGGCCTGCGCCATGGGATGGTGCGGTGCCGACGCCGTGGCGGTCTACTCCGGCGGCATCCACTTCCTAAACCCCGTCCACATCGGCGACCTGGTTGAACTCTCCGCCCGGATGATTCACACCGGTCCGCACTCCATGCACATCGCCGTCCACGTCCGGGCACGGGACCCGCGCGGCGGCGACTGGCGGGACACCACGCAGTGCATGACCGTCTTCGTTACCCGGGACGAGGCCGGGCACGCCGCCAAGGTTCCGCAACTCGTGCTGCGCTCCGACGAGGATCGGCGGCTGGCCGCCCACGCCCAGGACCTGGTCCGGCGGCGCGCGGCACTTCCCCCGCTGGAGTTCGGCGTCGAGCGGACCTACTGACCCCCGCTTCCCGGCACAGGGTGCGGAAGCGCCGGAGCACGCACAGGTTGGACGTTCCACTTCACGGGCAGGTGCGGCAGGGGTCCGCCGCCCCTTCCCGCGCGCCGTGGAAGGCGCAAGAATGAACGCGGCACGGAACGCGCCGCATCCACTACGGAAGGCAGACCCATGGCACTGGACCTGAACCCCTACCTGCAGTTCACCGGCAACGCCGCGGAGGCGATCGAGTTCTATCACTCCGTGTTCGGCGGCGAGCTGAGCAAAATGACCTACGCCGAGGGAATGGGCGACGAGAGCCCCGAGACCGGCGGGAAAATCATGCACTCGTCCGTGACCGTGGACCGCGGCTTCCTGCTGATGGCGTCGGACGTGCCGCCCGAGATGCAGGCCTCCCCGAACGGCTACATCTGTGTCAGCTCCAGCGGCGAAGACCCGGGCGAGGACGACAAGCTGCGCAGCTACTGGGAGGGCCTGAGCGACGGAGCAACCGTCAACCAGCCGCTTGAAAAGGCCCCGTGGGGCGACTACTTCGGGCAGCTCACGGACAAGTTCGGTGTGAACTGGATGGTCAACATCACGGCTCCGGAGAACGCCGGATCAGGCCAGTAGCCGCCGAGGCAGAACGGGGACCACATGGCCATAACGGAGTTCGACCGCTACCCGCTGACCTTCGGCCCCAGCCCGGTTCACCACCTGCCGCGGCTGAGCAAGCATTTGGGCGGCGCGCAGATCTGGGCCAAGCGGGAGGACGTGAATTCCGGCCTGGCCTACGGCGGCAACAAGACCCGCAAGCTCGAGTACATCGTCCCGGACATCCTCGCCGAGGGCGCGGATACCATCGTGTCCATCGGCGGCTTCCAGTCCAACCACACCCGGCAGGTAGCAGCGGTGGCCGCGACACTCGGCCTCAAGGCGCTGCTGGTGCAGGAGAACTGGGTGGACTGGCCGGACCCGCTCACCGACCGGGTAGGCAACATCCTGCTCTCCCGGCTGATGGGGGCGGACGTCCGGCTCGACCCCGCCGGCTTCGACATCGGCATCCGCGACTCCTGGCAGAACGCCATCGCCGAGGTCGAGGCTGCCGGCGGCAAGCCCTATCCCATCCCGGCCGGCGCCTCCGAGCACAGGCTCGGCGGGCTGGGTTTCGCCAATTGGGCCTATGAGGTGCAGCAGCAGGAAAAGGACCTCGGCGTCTTCTTCGACACCATCGTGGTCTGCACCGTCACCGGCTCCACCCACGCCGGGATGATCGCCGGGTTCGCCGCCCTGCAGGACGCCGGCGGCCGGGCGCGCCGCGTGCTCGGCATCGACGCCTCCGCCACCCTGTCCAAGACCCGCGACCAGGTCGGCCGCATTGCCCGCAACACGGCGCAGCTGATCGGGCTCGAGCGGGACCTGCACGACGACGAGATCTCGGTGCTCGAGGGCTGGGCTGGCGACCTCTACGGCATCCCGGTCGAATCCACGCTGGAAGCCATGCGGCTGAGCGCCTCGCTCGAAGCCATGATCACGGACCCGGTCTACGAAGGAAAATCCATGGCCGCCCTGATCGACCTGGTCAGCAGCAAGGAGATCCCGGCCGAGAGCACTGTGCTCTACGCACACCTCGGCGGCCAGCCGGCCCTCAACGCCTACAGCGGCCTTTTCCGGAGCTAGGAAACTACGACGGCGGTGCTCGCCCGAGCGCCGCCGTTCAGTTGAGCCCGGGGCTGGCAGCGGATGGTCAGCGGGTTAGCTGGAGCACGCTGATGTACAGAATGGTCACGGCAACCGCGGCCAGCAGTTGCCACCAGATGACGTGTTTCCGGACGGCTGGCCGCCGATGCACTTCGTGCTGGTATTCAACGGCATCGAGGGCAAGGCCGATAAGGACGGCACCGCCGAGGTTCATCCAAAACCCGTTGCCCGCGATATTGAAAAGCGTGATGAACAGAAAAATGAAGGCAATCCCGAGCAGATCGCGGAAGACTTTGCCGCCGCTGGAAAACTTCCACTCCAAGTAGCTTTTCGGCTTTTGCTGCGTTTCTGGGACGGTTTGATCGTGGGTTGTCATGCATTTCCTCCGGGCTTAGTCTGCCGTCATTGTGCCATGACCGCGGATTAAGTCGAAGTTTGGGCCAGCTTCACGATCCACTCGGGTGTCTGGTGCCCTTGTTTCTTGTCCGTCACCACGCGGAGCTTGGCTGCCTGGATCCTGACACTGTCCTGTTGTGGGGAGTCAGCGGCTCTGGGAAAGGCCGGAACAGCCTCCACGTCCTCAAGCGCCGTGACCTGCTGAGCCAAACCGTCGTTCGAGGCGACCTGAAGAATCCGCGCTTCTTCCTCGCCGGCCAGATGGCTTTCGGCGAGCAACGCCAACACCCCAAGCCCCACCACCTTGCGGTCCAGGCTGGGGGACATGGACGCATCCAGCGCCCACTCCGCCCTCGCCCACCACTGCGCCCGGCGGTCTGCCTCGGCCTGCGTCCGCATGCTGCGCCAGCCGATAAAGGCGGCGATAAGGGCAGCCAACAGGATGGCCAGCGGACCGAGAGAGGCGAGAACGTCCCACCCGTCCGGGGCGTCGTTGCGGACCACAACCTCGACCGGATCTGGAGCTTGCAGCGCGATCATGGCTCCAACCTAGGGCATGCATCGGTTGATGTGGCATAGGACATTGGTCAGCAGAAGTGGCGGCTGCACCTTTTCTCAAAGACTGGGATGATCAGGCCATGACTAAGTCATCGATGATCATTCCTTCAGATCTTGCCCGTGCGGCCCGCGCACTAACCCAGGTTTCGTCCAAGGTGATCGGCAAGGCATCCGGCCTGGACAAAAAACAGGTGCGCGACTTCGAAAAGGGCAACCAGGCCCTGACCCCGGAGCAGAACTGGCAATTGCGCCGTGCCTTAGAACAGTTCGGCGTCGTCTTCATCGAAGACGACGATCACGGCGGCTACGGAGTGCGTCGGAAGTTCAACGCTTCCAAGATCGCGCGCTTGGAAACATGGGAAGGCGAAGGCGGCACGGCTCACGAGGACAATATTTAGGTTAGTCGCCGGCTGTAAAACGGCATTGGTCGAACGCAGTTCATTCCCTGACCGTGTGCGGCACTCATGGGTAGAGCCCCACATCGAGTTTTAGCCCGAGCTCCGTTTCCGGCTGACCAAGCATTTCTGATGCCGTCAGGAGAACGCCGGGTGTAGCTCCAAAACGTGGAGCCGCACCCGGCGTATTAGTTTGCCCTCGCATGGGCGCAACTGGTAGCTCTGAGTGCGCTCGCGCGATGTGTTATGCCGCTGAGGTTATCCGTTAGCCGCGGGTGGGCGCGGCAGCTCCCAGACCTGCGCAAATTCGTCCGCAACCAAGGGCCAGACCTTCAGGAGACCCTCCTCAACCGAGTCGATGCCATCGGCCAAGGGCTCATAGACGACGAATTCGTGTGGAATCACTCTGCCGGATACATCCTTACGCTCCCAAGGATCTGGGAAACGCAGCGCCACCTTTTCGCCGACGCGGTGGCAGACTTCCGAATCATCCCCGATACGCGAAAAGACGGCGTCGTATTCCGGGAGCGGATCGTCGAATCCTCCGTAACGGCGAAACCGGAATCCCCAGGTTTTCCCACGAGTGGCCCAGATGAGCCTCATCTAGAGCTCCTGAGAAGGGTTTGCTCCTTTTCGCCCTTGTCCAAGTCCATTCGGAAGCCCGTCAACGTTGCTGTCACGAAGTCTCGCTTAGCCAATGCTTCGGAGTTGACCTCCCTGAGTTTGTCCCCGGCCAGTTTGGCCGCATCGTTGATGAGATCTGGACCAACAAGGTTCAGCAGAAGGCTTATTGGACCGGCGGGCTTAACCTTGCTTCCGACTAGGGCGGCGGCTAAAGCTCCGGCACCGCCTAACAGATTTTCGACCACTTTCCCAGGTATTTGCTTCAGCTGGGCCCACCGGACGTGTCGCTCGAATGGGAGCACGGCGGCCAGCGGCAGGATCAGCTCAACACCGACTCGTTTGGCCACCTGAATCGTGTCTGCGTCGAACTTCGCTGACGAGAGCAGGACGAAGTCTTCACCCACGGACAGCGCATCTTGGCCTTCCACAAAGCCAGCGATGACCTCACGCAGGTCTTCCATTTCATCGCTGGCCTTCTCTATGAGGACATCTCTGAACTTATAGACGTCCAGATCCGGCAGCAAATCGGACTTCGACAGCGCCATAATCCAGATACGAGGGAAGTCGACGAGAGGCCTACCGTCCTCAAGCACATCATCTTTGAGTGACAACAGTCCGTTGCGGAATTTGGTGAATAACGACTTGAGGTACCGTTCCTCCTCTCCGGAGTTGTCCAGCAACCGCTGACCGTCCACTAGCAAGAGAGCAACATCAGAACCCAACAAATTCTTGAAAGTGTCGACTCTGCGCTGGGCCTCCTCTGGCCCGCTCACGTCCTCCTCGAACCATTCCCCTGGGTAGTCGTGCCAGACAAGACGCAGTGCATCGAACGGCTTAGCCTTCATCGCCTTGGCATTAGCCCCATCTTTCAGCTTGACCGAGAAGGAGTAGGACGTGGCGGCGAAACGGGTGGTCATGGGCAGCCGTGCTGAATTCTTCATGCCAAGGTAGTTTTGGTGCAGACGATTGCCTTGGCCTGTACTGTCAGCCACCACTCGGAACAGGCTCTTCTGGAGATGATGAGGCTCCTGGGTGGCCCCGTAAAAGGAGGAGACCATCACGGTCTTGCCGCTGCCGCTTTCGCCAAACACTGCAATGTGTTGCTCTAGCGCTCTCTTTAGTTGCATACGGGGAGCTTACGCGATCCGGTCGTGCACCTAGCACGCCACCGTACCGGCTAGCCGGTCGGCGTGTTCTCTCTGCACAGCATGGGTTTGAACACTGGGGTTGCGATACAGGGAGAGTCATCAGCGGAAGGGGGTCAGCCGCTCATGCGGATTAGTGCCTGAGCAAGGGCAGCCTCGAAACCGCCGGAATTCTTGTGCGGAGCTGTGGCCTCTCCGCTTGGCCCGTGATCACACCCCTGGATGGGCTCGAACTCCACGCAGAATATGCAACGAAAGACGCCGGGTGCGGCTCTGTAGATAGAGCCGCACCCGACCCTTTTCATTCACTGTGCTTCCGCAGGACCGCCGGCCCGCCCGACCATCGGGCTGCTTGTGGCGAAAGATGCGTGGACCGGGCGGCCCTGCGGAAAGTTTTTGGTGCCGGCGGCTGACCGGGGGCTGGCTAGTGGACCCCGGCCCGCCGCCGGACGAATGGTGGCAACTTAGGCCGCAGCAACCACCTTCGCCGGCGACTTCTCCAGCAGGTAGTTCTGGTACGCCGGGATGGTCAGGAAGGCCGGGAACTCTTCGCCGAGGGCACACTCTTCGAAGATTTCGCGGGCGTCGTCGAACCGATCGCCGTCGAACCGCGGCAGGCCGGCGAACTCTTCCTCCAGCAGTTCGCGGACCCATTCGCGGGTGATGATCTCGCCGTCGTCGGTCACTGCGTGGGCGTGGATCCACTGCCAGATCTGCGAGCGGGAGATCTCCGCCGTCGCGGCGTCCTCCATCAGGTTGTGGATGGCCACCGCGCCGTTGCCGCGCAACCAGGACTCGATGTACTGGATGCCGACTTCCAGGTTGGTGCGGATGCCGGTCTCGGTGATTGAGCCTTCGGTGCCTGCGATGTTCAGGAGGGCACCGTCGTCGGGCGTGACATCCTCGCGCTGACGGTCCAGTTGGTTGGGCCGCTCACCGAGCACCGAATCAAACACCTCGCGGCAGACCGGCACCAGGTCCGGGTGCGCCACCCAGGAACCGTCGAACCCGTCGGAGGCCTCGCGGGTCTTGTCCGCGTGCACCTTCTCCATGGCGATGGCGTTGGCCTCCGGGTCGCGGCGGCTGGGGATGAACGCGGCCATCCCGCCGATGGCCATGGCGCCGCGGCGGTGGCAAGCGCGGACCAGCTGCTCGGTGTAGGAGCGCATGAACGGTGCCGTCATGGTCACCTGCGTCCTGTCCGGCAGCACGAACCGCGGGCCGCGGGCCCGGAAGTTCTTGATCACCGAGAAGATGTAGTCCCAGCGGCCGGCGTTCAGCCCGGAGGCGTGCTCGCGCAGCTCGTACAGGATCTCCTCCATCTCGAACGCGGCCGTGATGGTCTCGATCAGCACGGTGGCGCGGATGGTGCCCTGTGGGATACCCAGCAGGTCCTGCGCCAGGATGAACACGTCGTTCCACAGCCGGGCTTCCAGGTGCGATTCGATCTTCGGCAGGTAGAAGTACGGTCCGCGGCCCTGGGCGATCAGCCGCTGGGCGTTGTGGAAGAAGTACAGGCCGAAGTCCACGATGCCGCCGGCCACCGGTTCGCCGCCGATCAGCATGTGCTTCTCCGGCAGGTGCCAGCCGCGCGGCCGCACCACGATGGTGGGCAGGTCGGTCAGCGTCTGGCCGGTCAGCTTGTATTCCTTGCCGGTGTCGGAGACGAAGTCGATCCGCCGCTCCAGCACGTCGGTCAGGTTCAGCTGCCCGTTGACCACGTTGGACCAGCTGGGCGTGGAGGAGTCCTCCATGTCCGCCAGCCACACCTTGGCGCCGGAGTTCAGCGCGTTGATGGTCATCTTCTTCTCCACCGGCCCGGTGATCTCCACCCGGCGGTCCTCCAGCCCGGGTGCCGGGGGAGCGACCTTCCACGAAGAATCCTCGCGGATGTGCCGGGTGCCGGGCAGGAACTTCGGGTCGTGGCCGCGGGCGATCGAGCGCCGCCGGTTCTCCCGCTGGACCAGCAGCTCGCGCCGTCGGGCCGCGGTGGCCTGGTGCAGCCTGGCCACGAACTCCAGCGCCTGCGGCGTCAGCACTTCCTCCTGCCGGCACACGGCCGGGCCCGTCAACGTAATCCCGTTCAAGGTAATCGGATCGTTCATCGCTCATTCACTCCTCAAGAAAACTTTTGTAAGTACGACGCCGGCGCCCCGCCTGGGTGCCAAAGGTGACCTTCGGATCTGAGGTGCGGAGCCGGGACCCGGAAAGCGGCTAATAGCTTTCGTAAGGCCGTCCGCGGCCGTCGGAAGGTCGTGCCGCGGCGGGTCCCGGCGCAGCGCCGGGGTGCGCCCCGTCGTCGTTAGTGGAACTGGCCCTCTTCGGTGGAGCCGACCAGGGCCAAGGTGCTGCCGTTGGGGTTGAGGGCAGTGGAGATGGTGTCGAAGTAGCCGGTGCCCACTTCGCGCTGGTGCTTGGTTGCGGTGTAGCCGCGGTCTTCGGCGCCGAATTCGCGCTCCTGCAGGTCCACGTAGGCGCTCATCCCGTTGCGGGCGTAGCCGTGGGCCAGGTCGAACATCGAGTAGTTCAGGGCGTGGAAGCCGGCCAGGGTGATGAACTGGAAGGTGAAGCCCATCGCCCCGAGCTCGCGCTGGAACTTCGCGATGGTCGCGTCGTCCAGGTGCTTCTTCCAGTTGAAGGACGGCGAGCAGTTGTAGGAGAGCATCTGGTCCGGGAACTCGGCCTTGACCGCCTCGGCGAACTTGCGGGCCAGCTCCAGGTCGGGGGTGCCGGTCTCCATCCAGATCAGGTCCGAGTACGGGGCGTAGGCCTTGGCCCGGGCGATGCACGGCTCGATCCCGTTGCGGACCTTGTAGAAGCCCTCGGGGGTGCGCTCGCCGGTGATGAACTCGGCGTCGCGCTCGTCCACGTCGGAGGTGAGCAGCGTGGCGGCCTCGGCGTCGGTCCGGGCTATGATCACGCTCGGCGTGCCGGCGACGTCGGCGGCCAGCCGGGCCGCGTTCAGGGTGCGGATGTGCTGGCCGGTGGGGATCAGCACCTTGCCGCCCAGGTGGCCGCACTTCTTCTCACTGGCCAGCTGGTCCTCCCAGTGCACGCCCGAGGCGCCGGCGGCGATCATGGACTTCATCAGCTCGTAGGCGTTCAGCGGGCCGCCGAAGCCGGCCTCGGCGTCGGCCACGATCGGCACCATCCAGTCCTCGACGGTCTGGATGCCCTCGGAGAACTCGATCTGGTCGGCCCGCATCAGCGCGTTGTTGATCCTGCGGACCACCTGCGGCACCGAGTTCGCGGGGTACAGCGACTGGTCCGGGTAGGTGTGGCCGGAGAGGTTGGCGTCGGCGGCCACCTGCCAGCCGGAGAGGTAGATGGCGCGCAGCCCGGCCTTGACCTGCTGCACCGCCTGATTCCCGGTCAGCGCGCCGAGCGCGTTGGTGTAGCAACCTTCGGCGGCCTCCTCGGTGAGCTGCTTCCACAGCTTCTGGGCGCCGCGCTTGGCCAGCGTGTGCTCTTCCTGGACCCGGCCGCGGAGGCGGATGACATCCGCTGCGGTGTAGTCGCGAGTGATGCCCTCCCAGCGGGAATCGGCGGCCCACTCGAGCTCCAGTGCCTTGGCCGCTTCCTCAGCGTTCATCGGGGCCGGCTCAAATGATGCAGTCATTGCTGTCTCCTGTTCGGTGTCGGGTCCGGCAGGTTCCGATCCTCGGTGATCGGTCCGGGCCAAATCCTTCGTGAAACCGACTATTCCGCACTCTGCAACACCCAAACCAGAGAATGTGCTGGAAAAATTTGCAGTTCTTCTCGTATTCTCAAGAAATGACAACCACCAGCTGGAATCGTCCCTCCAAGCACGACGGCGGTGCCTCCGCCGAGCCCGAGATCGACGTCATCAGCCTGGGCCGGCGGGTGCGGCACCTCCGCAAGGCCCAGGGCATGACGCTGGACGATCTAGGTGCGGCCGTCGGCGCCGCGCCGTCGCAGCTCTCGCTGATCGAGAACGGCAAGCGCGAACCCAAGCTCGGCATGCTCCAGGCCCTCGGCAAGGCCCTGGGTGTGGGCATCGACCAGCTGCTCGGCGCCGAGCCGCCCAGCCGCCGGGCCGCGCTGGAAATCGAGCTGGAACGCTACCAGCGCGGACCGCTTTACGAGTCGCTCGGACTGCCCAAAGTCCGCGTCAGCTCGCGGCTTTCCTTGGACGTGCTGGAGTCATTGGTCGGGCTGCAGCACGAGCTGGAGCGCCGGCTGGACGAACAGGCCGCCACCCCCGAAGAAGCGCGCCGCGCGAATACTGAACTGCGGGCAGAAATGCGCGCTAGGAACAACCACTACGAGGATATCGAGGCCCAGGCCCAGGAGCTGCTCAAGGCGGTCGGTTTCAAGGGCGGTCCGTTGTCCCACCACGTGGCTGCGGACATCGCCGAGCACCTCGGTTTCAGCCTGCAGTACGTTAGCGACCTGCCGCATTCGACCCGGTCCGTGACGGATTTGAAGAACAGCAGAATTTACCTGACCCAGGGACACCGCTCTGAACACGACCCCCGGTCAGTGCTGCTGCAGGCCGTGGGCCACTACGTCCTGGGGCACCAGACGCCCACCGACTACGCTGACTTCCTCCGTCAACGTGTCTACACCAACTACTTCGCCGCCGCGCTGCTGATGCCCGAGCACGCCACCGTGGACTTCCTGCAGAAGGCCAAGGCGGCCAAGGAACTGGCCATCGAGGACCTGCGCGACGCCTTCAGTGTTTCCTACGAGACCGCGGCCCACCGCTTCACCAACCTGGCCACCCACCACCTGGGGATTACCTGCCACTTCCAGAAGGTGCACGTCTCCGGCATCATCCACAAGGCCTACGAAAACGACGGGGTGAACTTCCCCGCCGACCACACAGGCGCCATCGAGGGCCAGCCCGTCTGCCGCAACTGGACCTCACGGGCAGTGTTCGATGTGCCGGACAAGTTCCGTGCCTTCAACCAGTACACGGACACCAAAGCCGGCACGTTCTGGTGCACCGCGATCACCGAGCGGCACTCGTCGGGGGAGTACTCGCTGAGCATCGGCATCCCGTACAAGGAGGTGAAGTGGTTCCGCGGCCGCGACACCACCGAACGCTCCGTCTCCAACTGCCCCGACGAATCCTGCTGCCGCCGCCCACCCGCCGACCTCGCCGCCCAATGGGCCGGCCACGCTTGGCCCAGCGCCCGCGCCAACTCCCACCTCCTCGCAGCCCTCCCGCCCGGCGCCTTCCCCGGCGTCGACGAGACCGAGGTGTATGCGTTCCTCCAAGCGCACGGGACGGTAGTTTCTGGTGCGGGCAGCTTAAACAAAACTGTCCCTCGCACGTGGTAGCGTTCGAACCACAACGATGTTGGGGCCGACGTTGGAAGGGAAATGTAAGCATGGAAGGCGTCTGGCTTGCCGAATCCCAGTAATCTCGGCACATTTAGCTTTGCGCCGCGGCGCGCTCCACATACAGTCGCCGCCGAGAAGACAGGCGTGCCAAGCGTCGAACGAACGCTCAGTGTACAATATAGTATATTGCACTATTTGACCTCTGGACTGGGAGTCAAACATCTAGCTAATTTATCTTGTAGAGGTGAAATGGCTGCGGTAAGGAGGTGTGCCGACAATGACAAAAATTGTTGAAGGAAACAACGGAGCTACTCTTGATCGCGTGCCTTGGCAAAAGGTTAAGGAACTCCGCGATGACGCTGAGCTTCACGCAGCTGAGGTCCACGAGGAACATTGGCCTGTTGACCTTGAAAATATGCCTGTAGATGCCACCGTCGTGGCTGAGCGCCTTGGCGCAAATGTGTTTTGGGCCGACTTGGACGATGAAGAGTTAGACGGGTTCATTTACATGCCACGAGCCCGCACCCCAGAAATCACCATCAATGAGAATAGCTCGCTAGTCCGCCGGCGCTTCACTACTGCGCACGAAACAGGCCACTTGGTGTACGCGCGTGAAATCAAGCCGCCAGCTACGACTGGATTCGTTGATGGCGATACGACCCTAGGCGATGGCGCCTTGAGCGATGAGGTTAGAAACCGTGACCAAGAGGCACGGCAGGGAACTTCAGAAGAAGAAATCTATGCGAATGCTTTTGCTGCAGCGCTGCTAATGCCGCGCAAGTTGGTTATGCAACTGCGGGAAGCGGGAAAATCTGTCCAGCAAATGGCCAGAATTTTTCGCGTGTCAGAAGTGGCGATGGGCTATAGACTGAAGAATCTCGGCTTCGACCCTGTTCGACAATGACCGATTCCGCACTTTCGACTAAAGGAGAGGCTGACGGCACGGACGATGCCGAGCGCCTCCAACAGAAAACCAGATCCGCGGGACGAGTGAGAGACGTCAAGGATGATTTAGGGTCCAAGGCAGAGGGCTCTGAAGGCACACCCGGTATCCAGATGTTCCAATCAGTCCGGGGTATCGCACCTTTCCTCGGGCTTGCTTCGATGTATGCGAATGCTTTGCATTCGCGTGGAAAGTCTTCGGACAGTCGCTTGGGTTCGTTTCTCACCGCTCATCCCTGGTTGTTTCGTCTATCGTTCACCTTGGATCTGCTGCTACAACTGGCGTTGGTCCTCGTTATTATGTATGTCTTCGTCAACGGTCTCGCACCGGGCATCTTGGATGCGATGTTCCCTTGGAGAGTCGACGAGACGACAACGACTTGATCGACCAGACCTTCAGCAAGGACAATCTAGGGGACTGCCAAGGGGATTCCTTCCCGCTTTGACCCGTCCTGCTCGTACCTGCGTGTCCTGGGGATAATGCCGTTCTCTTCTTGGGAAGGGCAGCGCTTATGCCACGGACTACCTCGTAGAAGAGACCAACCGGGCGCCCCTGCTGCGACTCCCTGCACAAAGCGTTCGATGACCACTCGCTCCTAGCGTAAATGGAGATCCTCGAGGACGAGCGGCAGACCGCACCCGCCTTCTGGCGACGAGCCAAGGCCTGGTTTAACGGGCCGGGATCGAAATGTACGGCTCTTAACCGACGACGGCTCCTGCTGCAGTTCCGCGCCGAAGCCCCGGCGGAAAGGAATAATTTCACAACCGCACCCTGCTGCAGGAATGGGACTACAAACTTACCTACGGTTTGCGACCGGTGCACGCCTTGCCTTTCGCCGAGTGGTGCACAGCTACAACCGCGGCCACCATTCGCTTAAGGGGCGGCCACCGACCAGCCGCGTACCCAACCTCTGGGGTCGATAAATTTAGCCAACGTCAGCTAGCTAAGAAGCGCCCATCAACTCGATCGCCAACGGACCGCCTGCCGCTGAATTATAGTGCACAACCCGTCATACAGTCTCAACGAGTTGCATGAGCTCGCTATAGTCGGTGACGACGTCGTACCTGACGCTCTGGTCCTGCTTCTCGTTGAGCGTTGCAAAGAACTTGCGGGCACACTCGATCTTCGCGTCTTCGACACCCCTTAGTTGAAGCGTAGAAAGTGAACCCTTGGTCTCGGCGACGAAGTAGACGTGCTTGACTGTTCCTTCGGTAAAGGCGATGGCCCAGTCAGGGTTGTAGTCCCCCACGGGAGTCGGGATGAAGAACCCGCGCGGCAACTTCGCGTAAACGGCAACTTCCTTGCTCGTGTCGAGTTCGTTGACGAAGTCTTGCTCGATCTTGGAATCGGTGACGACGTAGTCATATATGTGCTTGTTCAGTATCTGTCCGGCGTTCGTCAGGTCCTGCTTGGTCTGGTTCTCCGTGAAGATCGCCGAGTCGAAGCGTTCTTGGAGAGAATCATAGGCCAGGTGCTCAACGACTACGGTTGCCTTCTGCTCATTGATCAAACGGGCCGTTTCAGTAATGAACTGTTCAGGATTCCGCCGGTACTTCGCGAAGGTCGCCGGCGTGAGCCCCCTGAGGATGGCAGACGCAGTGCGTCGGGTAAGTTGGGTTTTCCCTGTAATCTCCCCGAGCAGATCGTACTTGATTTGGGAGCCGGCCGACACAGTCTCGGTGTGGGTAGCGGTGCTGGCCTTATGGAATCCTGCCCCGCTGGCGAGGTCGTCGGCCTCCAGAGAGTCCAGTTGCCTTCCTGTCTGTACGACATACTGCATGGCGGCGACGTTGAGGTGCTTGTCGACAGCCTGAATGGACTTGCCGATCAGCTCGGCCGAATTGAACTCCACTTGATAGACGGTCCTATGGTTGATTTTCCCCCAGAGGGACTGGAACTCCTTCTTGGCGAAGTTCGCCTCGTTGAGAGGAATTCGCTTTGGCTTGCGGTCGTTCGCAGGCAGGGGGACATCGACGTAGAGTGCGTCCACCAGCGGCCAGACGAAGTCGATGATGCTCTTCAGCGGCTCGGACGTGGGTTCGGCCAAGGTGCCGAATTTTTTGGCTTCCTTGTAGGCCTCCGAGACGGTGTCGTCGTCGTTTAGATAATCGTTCTTGACTAGGTACTTGTACAGGGCCTGGGCCTGGGCTTCCCCAATGACGCTCGCACCCGACTCGGTGCGGATCGTCTTGCCGGCGAAGAACTTGACGCTGGCCTTGCGTGGGCGTGCCGCCAAAGACTCGGACATCTCCTTCTGCAAGCCAGCGACGAAGTCGGTGTAGGACTCATCGGTAACAACGGTCAGCTCGTTGATATCGTGGACCGTGGCCGGGTTGTCCATGCGCTCACCGTGCTGGTTTACCGCCAAACGCAGGCCGCGACCGATCTCTTGGCGCCGGGAAACGGTGTTGTCACTCTTCTTGAGCATACCCATGACGAAGACGTTGGGGTTGTCCCATCCTTCACGCAGGGCAGAATGTGAGAACAAGAAGCGAACCGGTTCTGCGAAGGATAGCAGCCGTTCCTTGTCCTTCAGGATCAGGTCATAAGCATCCACATCCGATGCCTGCCCGGCATCTTCGCCGCGTTTGGTGACGGTCGGATCGACCTGCCGCGTGGTCTTCTTGTCGATCGAGAAGTAGCCCTCGTGAACTTCACGCACGACATCGCGCTGGAGATACTTCTGGTAGGCCACTGTGGCGTCGTCCAATTCCAGTTCACCGAGGATCTCCTCGACGATCGCCGTGTACTCCTCCTCGAAGTAGCGCGCGTAGTCGCCGAGGGTGTCCTCGCGTTCGTAGTCGCGGTACTTTGCAACCTCGTCGATGAAGAACAGCGACAGCACCTTTATGCCCTGACTGAAGAGCTCCCTCTCCTTGTCGATGTGGGCGCGAATGACCTCACGGATCTGGATCCGCCGCTTGGTTTCTTCAGTGACGTCACGGTCAGCGAGCTGCCCGGCAATCACGACGTCGCCGCTGCTCAGCTCGATCACATCGCGATTCGCATCGATATCAGTAACGAACAAACCTTTGTAGGCCTCGATGCCGCCGGAAATGTCGTGCAGATTGGAGCCCACATTGAGGCGTTTGACCTGCCGCTTAATCGGCCCGCCCTTTGTCTGGACTTCGATCTCGACCCGGGCGCGCGGCGCGGCGCCCTTGGCGATCTCGATCGCGTCCAAGTAAAGGTAGGCCGTCGAGCCAGCGAGGCCTTTCACGGTGATGCCACGCACCGCGATCTTCTTAACCAACTTCTGGTTGTATGCGTCCAGTGCGTCGAGACGGTGCACTTTGGTGTGCTCGACTTTGTGGGTGGCGGAGTAACGCAGCATCATGAGGGCGTTGAACTCTGCGAGCGCCTTCAGCGACTTGTCGGCGCCGAGCTTCTGGGGCTCGTCGATGACTACGATCGGGCGGTTGGCCCTGATGACGTCGATTGGCTTCCGCGACTGGAAGTCATCGAGGACGTCGTAGATACGGCGCTGGTCCTTGCCCGTTGCATTGAATGCCTGGATGTTGATGATCATGACCTGTACGCCCGCGTCCGAGCTGAACCGCTCGAGCTCGTGAAGCTGGGAGGAGTTGTAAATGAAGGAGCGTGGCTTAGTGCCGTAGGCCTGCTGGAAGTGCTCGGCGGTGACGTCGAAGGACTTCCTGACGCCCTCACGAATCGCGACTGATGGCACGACGATTATGAACTTGCTCCAGCCGTACCGCTTGTTCAGCTCCATGATCGTCTTTATGTAGACGTATGTCTTGCCCGTACCTGTCTCCATCTCAACATCAAGATTGGGCGCCCCGGGAGCGGCCCTGCTGTCCTTTACCTCAGTCGATAGCGGCAGGTTGCGGGAGCGTTGCACTTCCTGGATGTTCTCCAGCAACTGCTTCGGGCTCAGGGCGATCTCGGTGTTACGTAGGCCCGAGTCCGGAGTCGTGTCCGTTTCGAACAGCACCGGAGCGGCAGTCCGCTTCAACTTGCCCGGGTCGATTCGGTAGGAGACACCATCTTGCTTAGGCTGCCCGGCGAACACCTCGACGACAGCTTCGACTGCGTCGGTTTGGTACGGCTGAACCTTGAACTGGAGTTTCATCGCGTCAAATCGCCTTCACGTCGGTGGTTGGTGAGATCTCGCGGAAGACCTGCTCAGCATTGATTCGCGCAGCGTCAGACGCAAACCCAGAGTCCCGAAACACCGCACGGAGCGGCTCACGCTTCGCGATCGCACGAATGAGCTCCGGGCTCACCTCGGTGTCGAAACAGGCGATGAGCGCATCTTCCTCCACGACGAACACCTCGCGCTCCTCGATCTTCTCCACGCAAATCGGCATTGTCAGCTCCAATCCCGCATCGAGGAGTACCTGGAACAGTAGATCCGCACCTGTGCGACCAGGCTTCACGCTGTCCTCCAGCACCCCCAACGCGCGCTGGTCGGTCTCATCAGGCGTAAAAAGTACGTCTGCCATATTGGTCGAATCGACTTTCAGTACACGGAAGCCGACATCACCGTTCCAGCTGTTCACCTTTCGATCCGCCAGTAAACGCTGACCGGCGAGCGTGACTCTGATCTTGGTGAGTTCGGGGATGGTGAGCGGCTTACCACGCTGCCGGAGATACTTAATAGCGTTCGCGATGGTGGTCTTCGCTGAGCCGGTCGCGGTCTTAAAATTGTTTTCCAGATCCTCCGGAAGCTGCACGAGCAGGACGGGGCAGTTCAGCCCGGTGCGTGCGGACATCTCGAACGCCGCCTCCGCGGTGCTGCCCGATCCTGCGAAGAAATCCATGATGATGCCACCCTTGCCTCCGAGCACATATTCGAACAAGCGTGACAGCTCGAAGTGATCCTTAGGGTTATTGAACACCTGGAGACCCATCAGGCTGCGCAGGTGTCGAACTGCCACCTGGGACTGTTTGTAGAAGTAGCTGCCCCGAACCTGCGTCGCGAGTTCTACTTCGCCCAATTCCTCGTCTTCGGACGCGTCTGTCTCCCCAGTTACCGGCCGTAGGTGAGACTTGCGGAATGGGGGCTCGGCGTGGTCGTCTCGGAAGACGATCAAGCCTAGATCGATGCGACGCTGCATTTCAGCGGGATCCCCATAACGCCAACCTGCCTCTGGCACTTTGCAGGGAAGTCCGGTCTTTGGGTGGATCACGTCGTAGCGAGGTCCTCCACCCCCGGGCCACGAGATGTTGTCATCGCGCCAAGGGCCGTTCGCATCCACATGCCGAAAGCGCGCCCACTTCTTCGACGGGTGAGATTTGGGCAGATCAGCAAACCACTTAGTGAGTTCCTGCTCGATGGCGACATCATCGGGACCGTGGACGTCTCGCAGTCGCACGTACTCATCCCAGATTTCCCGCGCTCCCGGCTTTTCCTCACGCCAAACGGTGCCGAGATCGCGGAGATACGACTTCGACTTGGCGTAGACGAGCACATACTCGTGGCCGTTCGAGAAGAATTTGGCGTCGTTCTTCCGACCTTTCTCCCAGACGAGTTGAGACACGAAGTTCCGCTCGCCGAAAACCTCGTCAGCTAAGCGCCGAAGCGAGGCCTGTTCTGCGTCATCGATGCTGATGAGAATGACGCCGTCTTCGGCGAGCAGTGTCTTCGCCAGCCGAAGACGAGGGTAGATCATGCTCAGCCAATCCGAGTGGAAGCGACCGTTAGTCTCAGTGTTAGCGACCAGACGTTCCCCGGCCTCGCTTATCTGGCTCGACCGCTCCAAGTATTCGGCCGTCGTCTCCGCGAAATCGTCCTGATATACGAGATCGTTGCCTGTGTTGTAGGGCGGGTCAATGTAGATGAGCTTAATTTTGCCGAGGTAGGACTCTTGGAGCAGCTTGAGGGCATCCAGGTTGTCGCCCTCGATGAACAGATTCTTCGTTGTGTCGAACTCGACTGAATCCTCGGGTACCGGGCGGAGTGCCTTCGCGATTGGCGCGTTTGCCGCGAATCGCGCTTCACGCTTTCCGGGCCAGTCGAGCTGGTATCGCTCCTGCGGACCCTCGATGACGTGGCCGGACAGTTCCTGACGCAGGAGATCGAAGTCGATCTCATGCGTCAGGTTGCCGGCCTCGTCGAGGGACTCTGCCATAACGCCGGGGAACATTGCTGCGATTTTTCCGATGTTGGCCGCTGTCACGTCGGGGGACGTCATGCGTAATTTCTCCACCGTGTTCCTCAGTTCTTTTTGCCCGTAATGGGGCTGGGGGTCAGGCTCGTGAGATCCACGAGCGTGGCGTGCTTTGTCTTCAGGGCGCGGCGCAACTCCACCTTTCGGTTGAGTTGCGGTTCGTTCCGGATCTTTCGCTCCAACGCGGAGATCTCGCGTCGGAGCGATTGCACTGTCTCTAGTCTGGCAAAGATCTGTGACAATTCTTCACCTGGATGCGACATGACCGGCGTGAGCGGCGCCAGAAGTGCGGTGTAGAGGCCGGCTAGGTGGATCGCGGTCGGCAGTGGCTGGCGCTCGGAGCCGTTGTGGTGCCATCCAGTGGTGAAGTAGGCGCTGACCTTGGTCGTACCGGTGCCGAGTTGCTTGTGAGCCGCGACCATTCGGGAATGTCGGGAGAGTTTGTCGCCGTTGCTGATTTCGAAGATGATGGGTGTCTGCACCGCCTTGTCGATGGCGGCAAGTACCGGATCGCTGATGTCTTCTTCCTTGGCTTCGATCTGGAACACTTGGACTTCTGGCACCGTGGGGCTGCTCGGCAGATTGACGGTCGACTCGGCAAGCTTGTAAGCCCAAATGATGCGATGCACCTCGGAAACGAACCTTTCCCGAACGACCGTCGAAATCTGGCCGTGCTCATAGAACTTCGCCTTTGGAATTAACTGTCCGAAATGGGCTGTCTGGGGCCAGCGGTATAGAGGCACGTCGACGGGCTCAACCACCGGAGGGCACTCCTTGTCCGGGGTCGACGACTGCAAGGAACGCGATTAGCTCGAAGTCGTCGAGACCTATGATCGTCTGAGTCAGGGCGGTCGTGGGGCCGGTGGTAAAGAGGCTGTCAATGTCGCGTTCTTCGTTGATATCGATCATGGAAAGGATGGCGGCTGTAAGCAGACCGGAATACTTGCCCATCTCGGCGCCCTCACCGGTCGCGGCGTTGAAGATACGCGTGACCTCGGTGACGGGTTCATCGTGAGACCGACATGCGGCGCGTACGAGGTCGAGCAGGTGCTTAGCCTCGGTGTGGTCGGCAACCACGTTGCCGTCGTCGTCAAGGTAAACGAGGTAGTGCGGGTGGAGTCGGTTACCTCGGTTGATCGTCTCGTCCGCATTAAGGTTGCGGAGCGCGAAGATAACACCCGGTCGCAGGCCCTTTGCCGAGTCTGCGGGCACGACGGCGTGCAGGCCCCTTGGGGCCGCGGCAAGGTCTCCGTGTTCTTTGAGGTATCCGAGCAGGTCCATGCGGAAGTCATTTAGGCCGAGGTCCGTGATCGAAACGCCCGTGCGGACGTCCTCCAGTTCGATAACCTCGTCCTGGAGCTTGCGCAACTGCTCCTTTCGAAACGCAGCTTCGCTGCTCTCGAGCGTCAGGACGTTGTCGTCGGCGGTGCCGGCGAGGTCGGCGATCACCATGCGGTTCTCGACCCGTTCCTTTAGGTTGATGTATTCGTCGAGTGAGATGTTCGGCCAGAAGTTAACTAATTGGATGCGCGCGTTGGTCGATCCGATCCGGTCGACGCGGCCGAATCGCTGGATGATTCGCACCGGATTCCAGTGAATGTCGTAGTTGACCAGATAATCGCAGTCCTGAAGGTTCTGGCCTTCGCTTATTACGTCGGTGGCGATCAGGATGTCCAGTTCGCCGGTCTCTTTGGGCATTGTCAAGTGCCGCTGCTTTGATCTTGGGGAGAACAGCGTGAGCACCTGTTGGAAGTCATAGCCAGTCCCGACCGTTGTCTTTGCCCCGTGTCCACCACCCGTGACCAGCGCGGTCTCCAATCCTGCCGCAGCCATGGCCGGTGCGAGTTCGCGATAAAGGTATTCGGCGGTGTCGGCGAAGGCGGAGAAGACGAGCGCCTTACGGTTGCCCTCGTTTATGGGGTTTGCGGCCTTTTCCTCGATGAGGCGCTTCAGGGCTTGGAGCTTGGCGTCATGGTCAGGACTGACCTTGCGCATCTCCTCGAGCAGTTCCCGCAGCGTCGCCAGATCGTTCCACATGTCCCGCCGCCACGACTCCAAGTCGATGTCGTCGAGGTTGATCTTGATCTTCTCCCCGAAAGACAACGCTTCAACGTTTGTCACCTCCTCGTCGTCGAGTCCGGCGAAGTCCACGTCAATGTCGGTGAGTGAGACCACAGGCGAGGCGAGGCGCCGGATGGTACGGTCGATGGCACCTTCGATCTTGGTGAGAGTCAGCCGAAACGCCTCCACCGAACTCTCGAGCCGCTTGAGAAGGTTAACGGTCATAAGCTTCTTGAGCCCCTGCTCGCGGCCGCCCTGTCCGAGGTTGGATCGCGCGGTGCCGCCCTTGACGTTGTAGAGGTCTTCATACTTTCCGAGCCGGCTGGGGAACACATATGCCAGCGGGGTGTAGACGGCCAGGGTTAGCTTTTGGAGCTGCTCGAAGATCTCGTTGAAGGATGGCACGATGGGCAGGTCGGTCAGGGGCTCGCGGATAGATTTCGGAGTCAGCCGTTCCGGAAAGGCCCCGATTTCGGACATGTCGTAAAACGCTTGTATGTGTTTCCTGGAGCGGGCGATGGTGACTGCATCGAGGAGCTCGAAGAAGTCAAAGTCGAGCATCTTCAGGATCTGGTCCGTGGTCCGGGCTTCGGGTGGAAGTTTCGACCAGTTGTTGAAGACCCGCTGCGCGTCGCTGAACACCTTTTCGATCGTGGTGGAGATTTTGAGGCGCTTGGCTAAGTTCTCCGACTCACCCTCGTATGCGAGTTGGAGCTGGTTCTTCAGGTCATTGAACCTATTGTTCACTGGAGTCGCTGAGAGCATGAGGACCTTGGTCTTCACACCTTCCCGGATCACCTGGCGCATCAAGCGCTGGTAACGGGATTCCTTCTCTTCGGCGTAATCGGCGTTACGGAAGTTGTGCGACTCGTCGATCACCACCAGATCGTAGTTGCCCCAGTTCACCCGGTCGAGCCGCAGCCCCATTGACTCTCCCCTCGTGCGGGAGAGGTCTGTGTGCGCGAGCACATCGTAGCTAAAGCGGTCACTTGCGAAGATGTTGGTGGTCAGGTTCGCGTTGTAGTTGGTCCAGTTCTCCGAGAGCTTCTTTGGAGCCAAGACGAGCACGGATTTGTTACGCAGCTCGTAGTACTTGATCACTGCGAGGGCAGTGAAAGTCTTACCAAGGCCGACGCTGTCCGCAAGTATGCAGCCGTTGTAGCTCTCTAGCTTGTTAATGATCCCCGTGGCTGCATCGCGCTGAAAGTTGTAGAGGCTCTGCCAGATTTGGGTTTCCTGATAGCCAGTACGGTCGTTCGGCAACACGTCCTCACCGAGGTCGTCGAGAAACTCTGCGAACAGGTTGTACAGAACCAGGAAATAAACACGAGCGGGGGCGTTCTCGGCGTACACTCCCGCAAGGTGGTCATATACCGCTTCGGTGACGTCGTTGAGTTGATCGGGGTTGTTCCAGATCTGTTCGAAAAGCTGGAGGTACTGCGAGGTCATCGGCGCCTCGTCGATGCGGTGCACCATGTTGGACACTGCGTCGCCACGTTCGTAGCCGAGGTCTGCAGTTGTGAAGCCCTGCAGCGGCAAGTAAGCGGCCTTGTCGTCCACGACGGCGAACTGCTGCATAGGGTTTCCAGTCGCATTTGACCGGAAGGTGACCTTGCGGCGCACCCAGTCGGCGCATTCCTTCGCGATTGCGCGTTGGGTGAGCTTGTTCCTTAGCCGGACCTCAAACTCGGAGCCGTAGAGGTCTGATTCAGCTCGACCATTGGCGGGGATGAAGAACTCGCGCCGCTCTTTGCGGAGTTTGCCGGTGGCCTGCGTGGTTAGGAAAGACGGCGAAGTGAAAACGAACTCAAGCTCGTCGACCTGCTCCAGCTCCTTACGAAGGGCCTCGAACGCAAAGATCGAGAATGTCGACGCGGCGATCCGAACCTTGGAGCCGGGCTTGATCTCCGATTTCAGATCGTCACCGAGAAGCTCGTTGACGTTATCGATGATGCGCATTCGGCTTCCCGCTACCCTTGGCGACTTTGTGACGTCAGGCGCTCCAGTGTCGGCTTGGACCCAGCAATATATCCGGTTGTCTCGCAGATATCAGGCACAGCATAACCCCCCAACTTAGACGACAGAACACAACAAACGAATTCAATCCTATCCGCTGCGGTACTTAGAAAGCATCGCAGATGCCGATCTTCCTCGGGCATCTACATCGGGTCCTTCACCATTAAATCGGGATCACCCGCCAATCTTCCTTCACCGGAGGGGCCTGCCCGGCGGTTGCTGAACTCCACGCTCTGGTGCCAGTCTCACAATAATTTCCGAGCCCCTAGGAGCTCCACCTCGGCCGAAAACACTCACCACCAGCATGTCAGATACGACCAATATTGACGCTTAGCGACGAAAAGCGGTGCCCTGCCGGTTTCAGCCCAGGTGCGAAATCGGTGCGGGGAAACGTAACCCACGACGGCTACGGACCCTTCGGGCGCAGGTCATCGGATCAAAGGTGGCGAATTTGCTGGAGGCACCAAAATCGCCCCTCTGTGCCGGGCGCGGCGAAAGAACACGCTGATTCCAGGTCACATCGAAATGCGATAGACAGGACAAATGACAATGCTCGAGTTACGCGTCCCAGCCGTCCTTGCCACACGCCTAGCTGGAGAAGTTCCCTCTCAGAAGGCATTTGGCTGGAACCGCGATAAGTGGATTCCTGTCGTCAGGGATGTTCCGGACTCGGAGGCAGCCCTACAAACTCTTCCCGACGAGCTGGACAGAGAAGTTGTCCGTGAGGTCGTTCAGGGGAACCTTGCACGTGACCGAGTGCTAGGTGCCATTGTCCCCGTCCTGATCTGGGGTGGTCCAGGGGGCTACGGACCCTTCCGGGCGCGCAAGATCCTGACCGGTGTGGGGACGCGAGCTAACATTCACGCACCAGTTGACGAGACAATTCGGGACCTGCTCATCGAAGGATCAAAGACTGTTCGGCAGTCAGGCGCCGCTGAAGGTTTCCGATTCATGAATAACGAGGGCAAGATCAAGTACCTTGGAGGCGCATTCTTCACGAAATGGCTAGCGTTTACGTCCATGGAAAATTCGGTCGACGGTGCAGAAGTCGCTCCGATATTGGACAAACGAGTTCGCGATTGGATATCAAAAAACACAGAAGACAACAAACGAGTCATCCTCTCCACCGCTTCAAGCCACGACTATCGTCGGTATCTAGAATTGCTCGATATCTGGGGGGCCCCGTATGGGCGGACATGTGCCCAAGTCGAGCTCGCTATTTTTGACCTAACCCGCGACCGACCTGCGGAGTGAGTACGTCGTCGAATCTCGGACGAGGATCAAACGAGGGGGGGGAGGAATCTAACGCCCACCGTTGTTATGCCGTACTTCTGCTTCACTTGTATTGGGGGACTAGAGTTAAGCGAGGAACTCCTTTGCTCTCTTTGTCTGCAACCGTCCCTTTTGGCAACGCCTTCACCCCCTTGGCCGCGAAGTGAATGGGCAAGTTGGAGTCGGGCGACCGCGGAATGCCGGAGAGTGCGAAGCGAGCGAGGACATGCAGTAGAAGCCGCCGGCCGAGACCTGCCAAGAGAAGTCGCCCATGATGAAGGCGGTTCAACACCTGTTTTCTCCAGCAATGCGTTCGGCAACCCATGGAGAGACGTTGAACGGAACACAAGGCAGTGGGCGGTCCCACCCAGGCGAAGAAGAAGGGTGCAGCTGCTGACTTGTAGCTGTCCATCATGAGGGATTTTTCGTTGTGGGCATGTAGATCGGCACGGGGCAGTTGCTGTCAAAGCGAAGTACGAACTGTCGATGCCGACGGAAGAACATGAAGCTATCGCTGAAATCCTGTCCACTTGTGAAGACCCTATTCCCGATGAAGGCGGATCGGTTTGGACCGAAGTTGTATTCGACGACGACGACGTTGTTGTTGTTAGAAAATGAAGGGAAAGTACGTAGTCCTTGCTCCAGCACCCGCTCCTGAACTACAACCGGCTCAGGAGCCGGGCCGTCCGTATGTGTACTACTCCAATTGTTCTGCTGTCCGGACAGCAGGCGGTGCCCCTGTTTTCCTCGGAGGGTCGGGTTATGGAAAGCACCTGGGACAGGGACGGCGATGGCGTCGGCTGGGAAAAGCGCGGCGCTCCGGGAGGTTTGCTCAGGGGGTGGTCATGAAATCCGCCGGGCGTAATCCTCCTTAACAACTTCGAGGTGGAGCCAGGAGTCGGTGCGGCTGACAGCGGGGAGGCTGCGGATTTCTTCGAGTTGGGCGAGGAGGTCGCGGGGGGACTGGGCGGCGAGGGTGGCGATGGCGTCGAAGCGGCCGACGGTCTGGGCGACGAACTCCACGTGCGATGAGCTGCGCAGGAGTTCGAGGACGGCGTCGTTGTCGCCGGAGAGGTTCAGTCCGACGCCCATGGAGAGCTGCCGGCCGCCGGCGCCGCGGGATTCCACGGCGCTGATCCGGATGATCCGGGCGTCCAGCAGCCGCTGCACGCGGGAGCGGACGGCGGTGGGCGTGAGCCCCACGGCTGCGGCGAGATCCCGGTAGCTGGTCCGGCCGTCCTTCTGCAGGATCTCGATGAGCTGGGTGTCTACGTGGTCGATGGTGACCTCGCCGGCGTACTGCGAGAGGAAAAAGCCCTTGACCAGCCGGGTGTAGACCAGCGTGTCGATGTAGGCGACGTCTGGATGTTCGCGCAGCCGGGTGAGCACGGCGTGCAGTTCGTCGTGGGTGGCCACGCGGATCTCGGCGATCAGGTCGTGGGTACCGCCGATGGCCGAGACCAGCACCGCTTCCGGCCAATCGGCCAGCAGCTTGGTGATATTTCGGACCGGCCCGGACGCCACCACCGAGACGTGCGCGATCACGTGCTGGCCGAGGAACGCCGGATCCACCGCGGCCACTACCCGGACAGTGTGGGTGTCCAGCAGCTCCCGCAGCCGGGCCGAGACCGTGGCCCGCGGCAGGCCGAGCTCGCGCGCCAATTCCTGGTAGCTGGCCCGGCCCTCCTTTTGAAGGGCGCGGACGAGTTTTGTGTCGATCATTTCGGTGTGGTCCGCCAAAGTTTCCTTAACCTCCCAAGTGAGCGCCGCCGTCGTCAATTATCCAGTGATTCAGCGCATAGTCAAGAGCTTTCGTAAAAACATGCGCGGAAACCAGAGCAGAAGTGAATTCAAGGGTCTGTAACGCAACATTTGTGCTCTTGTTGGATTGTGATTTAGGCCCTACAGTCGCAGAGATCACAACGGCACTCATGCCCACACCTTAAGGTGGAAGACCATGTCTCATACTTCAGCAGCCCGGCCGCAGTTCAGCCACGCCCGGGCCCGCCGCGCCGGATTCGCGGCCTTCGTCGGCACCGCCATTGAGTGGTACGACTTCTACATCTACGCCACGGCCGCGGCCCTGGTGTTCGGTCCGCTCTTCTTCCCGGAAGCGGACCGGATGACCGGCATCGCCGCCGCCTTCGCCACCTACGCGGTCGGGTTCTTCATGCGCCCGCTGGGCGGCATCATCTTCGGCCACATCGGCGACAAGTTCGGCCGCCGCCCCTCGCTGGTGATCACGCTGCTGATCATGGGCCTGTCCACCGTGTTCGTGGGCCTGCTGCCCACGCACGAGAACATCGGCGCCTGGGCCGCCGTGCTGCTGGTCCTGCTGCGCGCGCTGCAGGGCCTGGCCGTGGGTGGCGAGTGGGGCGGCGCCGTACTGATGGCGGTGGAGCACGCGCCGGAGAAGCACAAGACCTTTTACGGCGGCTTCGCGCAGCTGGGCAACCCAGCCGGCGCGCTGGGCGCCACCCTGATTTTCGCCTACCTGTCCGGGATCAGCGACACGTTCCTCGTGGACGGCGGCTGGCGCATCCCGTTCCTGCTCTCCGTGGTGCTGATCGGCGTGGGCTTCTGGGTCCGCTACCGTGTGGAGGAATCCCCGGTGTTCGAGGAGAAGGTCGAAGGCAAGGTGCAGACCCTGCCGCTGAAGCACGCGCTGGTCACCAACTGGAAGCCGATCCTGATCGGCATCGGCCTGCTGCCCATCTCCACCGGCGGCTACTACCTGGCCACCACCTTCGCCACCGCGTACGGCACCGACCCGTCGGTGGGCCTGGACGAAACCATGATCCTCAACGCGCTGTCCGTGGCCGCCCTGGTCGAGCTCATCTGCACGCTGGGCGTCGCCTGGCTGGGCGACAGGTGGGGCCGCAAGCGGGTCATGTTCGTGGGTCTGGTGGGCTCGATCGTGCTGATCGTCCCGCAGTTCCTGCTGATGTCCACCGGACCGGAATGGCTGATCTTCCTGGCCTTCGCCGCGATGCGCCTGGTCATGACCGCCACCTACGCGCCGACCGCGACCATCCTGTCCCAGCTGTTCCGGGCACAGGCCCGCTACACCAGCATCTCGCTGGCCTACGGGATGGCCAACGCCATCTGGGCCGCCCTCTCCCCGCTGACCGCGACCTTCCTGTACGGGTCCACCGGCAGCATCTGGCCCGTCCTGATCATGTTCGCCGCCATGGGCGTGCTGAGCATCGTCTGCCTGGCGATCGCTCCGCAGCACCGCGACGACGACGAATCCTTGGAAGCTGGCACTGACGCCGACGCCGCACACACGAACAACAGCAACACCAACCTGGAGGCCTTCCGGTGAGGAAACTCAAGACATTCGACGCTCCCGCGACCAGCTTCATCCCACAGCTGATCACGGCCGCCACCATCCACACCATGGATGAGGAGCGCCCGACGGCGGAGGCCATGCTCGTGCACGACGGGCACCTGCTCGCCGTGGGCACCGAGGCACAGTGCCGCGCCGCCGCCGCCGGCCTCGGCCTGCCGGACCCGAAGGAACACAACGCCGGCGGGGCAACGATCGTGCCGGGCTTCATCGACGCGCACGCGCACCCGCTGATGTACGGGCAGCTGAAGACCTGGGTGGACTGCGGGCCCGAACGCGCCGGCAGCATCCCGGAGATCGTCGCGCTGCTGAGGGAACGCGCGGCCGAGACCCCCAACGGGCTGCCGGTGCGCGGCTTCGGCTACGAGCACACCAACCTCGCGGAGGGCCGCCACCCCACCCGGCAGGAGCTCGACGAGGTCGCCACCGACCGCGAGGTCTACCTGATGAACGCCTCCGGCCACGGCGGCGTGGTGAACTCCTACACCTTCGAACTGCACGGCGTCACCAAGGACACCCCCAACCCGGCCGGCGGCGAATTCTTCCGCGACGCCTCGGGGGAGCTGACCGGCGAGCTCTCCGACGCCGCCTGCAACATCCTCACCGGGCTGGAGGGCGTGAAGATCGGCCACCACGGCCCGAACTTCCACCTGGCCGACGCCCCCGACGAGCACCTGCGCCAGCTGCAAATCGCCCAGGAGAACTTCCTGGCCGGCGGCGTCACCACCATCGGCGACGCCCAGGTGTCCCGCCGCGAGTTCGACATGTACCTGCGCATGGCCGAGGAAAACCAGCTCAAGGTCCGCGTCAGCATGTACCTGCTCTCGCACCTGCTGGACGAGGCCGCCGAAATGGGCCTGCACGGCCAGTTCGGCAACGCGCGGCTCAGCTTCGCCGGCTTCAAGTTCTACGCCGACGGCACCCTGGGCGGCTGGACCGCGTACTTCCCGGACGGCTACGTGGGCGACCCCTGCCGCACCGGCCAGCTCTACCACGACCCGGCCGACTACGCCGCGCTGATTTCCAAGGCGCACCGGCTGGGCCTGCAGACCGCCACGCACGCGCAGTCCCCGACGGCGCTGGAGATGGTCATCTCCGCCATCGAGGCCGCGCAGGCGGAACGCCCCGACACCGATGCCCGGCACCGGATCGAACACTGCGGGCTGCCCACGCTGGAGCAGATCGACCGGATGGCCGCCGCTGGCATCCATCCGGTCAACCAGCCGCAGCACTACTACAACTGGGGCGAGGGCGTGAAGGAAGCCGTCGGCACTCCGGGCGAGCGGTTCAACCCGCTGGGCGAATTCGCGGCAGCCGGCGTGCCGGTGACCATCAGCTCCGACGCCCCCGTGGCCGAGCCCCGGCCGCTGGAAGCCATCCAGGCCGCCACCAACCGGATCACCCGCTCCGGCGTACGGCTCGGTTCGGACTCGCTGCTCATCACGGCGCGCCAGGCGCTGGCGGCGCACACGATCAACGCCGCCTATACACTGGGCCGCGAGGACGACCTGGGGTCGCTGACCGCGGGCAAGCGGGCCGACTTCGTGGTCCTAGCCGCCGACCCGCTGGCCGTCGACGCCGCCGAGATCTCCCAGATCCCGGTCCTAGAAACCTGGGTGGACGGCATCCAGCGCTTCACCGCCGACCGCCCTGCCCGACTCAACGCGGAGGTCCAGCATGTCTGAGCACACCCCGGCCGCAACACCCACCGTCGCGCTGCCCGAGGGCGTCGTCGCCGATAACACCGGCCTGGCCGTCATGACGGTCCTGCGGAACTACGGCATCGACACCATCTTCGGCATCCCCGGCACGCACAACCTGGAGTTCTACCGCCACCTGGCCCCGCTGGGCATCCGCCCGGTGACCACCCGGCACGAACAGGGTGCCGGCTACGCCGCCGACGGCTGGGCACAGCAGACCGGCCTTCCCGGCGTCGTCATCACGACGTCGGGGCCCGGCCTGCTCAACGCCCTCTCGGCCGCGGGCACCGCCTATTGCGAGTCCCGGCCGCTGATCATCCTGTCCCCGGGCGTGCCCGAGGGCGAGGAGTTCGCCGACATCGGTTCGCTGCACGAGACGAAGGACGCCACGGCCGCCGTCGGCGCCATCGTCGAGTGGTCGCGGCGCGTCACCTCGGCCACCGAGGCGGTGCAGGGCATCCATGACGCCTTCGAACTCTTCCGCTCCTCCCGGCCCCGACCGGTGCACATCGAGATCCCGCTCAATGTGCTTGAGGGTCCCTCGGACGCGCCGGAGGACCTGCTCCGCGCCGCCGAGGCCCCGGCGCCGCGGGCAGCCGAGGCCGCCGCGGTGGAGGCCGCAGTGGTCGCCCTGCGTTCCGCGCAGCGTCCGGTCATCCTGGCCGGCGGCGGCTCGCTGCGCGCCGGCACGGACCTGCTGGCCCTCGCCGAGGCGCTGCAGGCCCCGGTCCTGACCACGCTCAACGGCAAGGGGGCCATTCCCGAGTCGCACCCGCTGGCGCTCGGTTCCGACATCCGCCTCGATCCCGCGCAGCGGTTGTGCGAGGACGCCGATGTGCTGCTGGTGATCGGCTCCAAGATCGGCGAGGCCGAACTCTGGTTCAACGCGCTGCAGCCGCGCGGCACCGTGGTCCGGGTGGACATCCTGGAAACGCAGCTGAACAAGAACGTGTCGGCGACCATCGGGCTGGTGGGCGACAGCGCCGCCGTCGTGCCCCAGCTGTTGGCCGGGCTCGAGGGTCATGAGCCCGTTCCGGCCCCCGACCTGGCGCAGCTGCGCACCGAGCTGCGCGACGAGGCCCGGGCGCTGTCCCCGGAGTTCGCCGCGCTGGCCGAACAGGTGGCGGCGGCCGTGCCGGCGTCGACCATCATCGGCGGCGACTCCTCCCAGGCCACGTACCTGGGCACGGCGAGCTTCGTGCCGCAGGACCGGCCGCATTCGCTGCTCTACACCCCTGCCTACGCCACGCTCGGGTACGGGCTGCCGGCCTCGATCGGTGCCCGCATCGGTGCGCCGGACCGTCCGGTGGTCTGCGTGGTGGGCGACGGCGCGCTGATGTTCGCGGTGCAGGAGCTCGTCACCGCCGTCGAACAGCGGCTGGACCTGGTGGTGGTGTGCGCCGACAACGGTGGCTACGGCGAGATCCGCCAGAACGAGCTGGACCGCGGCATCGAGCCCGTCGGTGTGGAGCTCGTGCAGCCCGACTGGGCCGCGCTGGCCACCGCCTTCGGCGGCACCGGCCAGCGGATCCACGACGCCGCCGAGTTGGCCCCGGCCATCCGCCGAGCCCTGGCCGACGGCGGAGTGCAGCTCATCCACGTGCCCGCGCAGCTGTTCAAGCAGGAGGAGCAGGCATGACGGCGCGGGTGCTGATCACCGACGCCGAGGACCTCGACTACTCGATAGCCGTGGAACTGCTGGCCGAGGCCGGCATCGAGGCGCAGTACCTCAATACCCGGGACCGCGGCGCCATCCTTGACGCCGCGCAGGGCTGCGAGGGGATCATCCTCGGCTATGCGACCCTGGACGCCGAAATGATCGCCGCCATGCCGGACCTGAAGGTCGTGGCCACCATGTCCGCGGGCTTCGACATGGTGGACCTCGAGGCCGCGGCCGCCCGGAACATCACCGTGTGCAACGTGCCCTCGGTGGCCACCCGCGACGTGGCCACGCACGCCTTCGCCGGCATGCTCTCGCTCATCCGCGAGCTCCCGTGCTCCCAGGCTGCCACCCGTCGCGGGGACTGGACGGGGGAGGGCATCCCGGTGCCGCCCCGGATCAGCGAGCTGACCCTGGGACTCGTCGGATTCGGGCGCATCGCCCAGTACCTGGCGGGTCTGGCGGCCCCGGTCTTCGGGTCCGTCATCGCCTACGACCCGTTTGTTCCGGATTCGGCCTGGCCGGCGGACGTGCGCCGGGGCGAGCTCGCCGAGGTCCTGGCGGCGTCGAACGTGGTCAGCCTGCACACCCCGCTTACCGAGGAAACCCGGAACCTGCTCGACGCCGACAACCTCGCCGTCCTGCCAGCGGGCAGCTATGTGGTCAACGTGTCGCGCGGCGCCCTCGTCGATGAACAGGCGCTCTGCGCCGCCCTGGACTCCGGCCACATCGCCGGGGCCATGCTGGACGTGTTGACGGAGGAACCGGCTCCGGCCGACCACCCGCTGGTCGTCCACCCGTCGGCGATCGTCACGCCCCACGCGGCGTACCGCAGCAACGTCTCGCTGCGCGAATACGTGGCCCTGCCGGCCCGGAACATCATCGCCTGCCTGCAGGGCCGGCAGCCGGAGACCCCGATCGCCGCGGCGGCCCCGACGCTCGCCCCGGCGGCCGGTTAGGCCCAAGCACGCTAGCTACAACCGGACGGCGCCCGGTCTGCATCGGCAGGCCGGGCGCCGTTTGCGATGATGTTGGTGTAGGGACGCGGCGCTGGCTTGTTGCGGCGCGTCGCATGCCGAAGAAGTTTAGTGCAGCCCGCCGTTCGATACGCCGTGCAACACTCGACCGCTGCGTCGGTGGCACGGCTAAGGAGCTCGTCGCGTGCCTCTACCGCCCGCCGACGTCCCCCGCGACCGGGCGCGTGAGAAGACGTTGCCGCTGGTCGGCGTCCGTGGCCAGGTCGATGCAGGTCCATGACATGGCGAGGGCGCCGTCGCGCACGGCCTGATCTCCCGCCCGGGATGCGGCAAGGTCCGCAAATTCGGCGCTATGAATAGGCGGGCAACCGCCGCCGAGTCCTATCATGGGATGGATTGTCGGGTAGCGCTGCGATACGTTGCCCATGTCCGTCGACCCGCCCAAGACAGTGGTCTCGCCCGGATTTCGGCCAAGCATTCTGGCGTTGGCGCGATAAAGATCGGCCAAGGCATCGTCGGTCTCCAGGCTGGCGAAGTCGTGACCTACCTGGTCAATGGTTAGCTGACTCCCTGTTGCCACCGCACCCGCCTCGAGGCATCGGTGTAAAACCTTTGTTACCTGTTGCAGGGATTCCATCGAATCGGCACGGACCATCCATTCGCCCACAGCGGTATCCGGGATGACATTCGGCGCCGAACCGGCGTTAAGAACGTAGCCGTGGATTTGTTGATTCGGCTGCAGTTGCTGTCGGGCGAGGCCTATGGCCGTGAGGGCGACGGTGATGGCGTCGAGCGCGTTGACGCCGTCGTAGGGCGCCGCAGAGGCATGGGCGCTTCGTCCGCTGAACGTAGCCATGTACCCGGAGCACGCATATGGTCGCATCGCCAGCTCGTCTTGTCCGTACGGGTGAACCATCATGGCGGCATGGGTGCCGTCGAAGTCGCCTTGCTTCAGCATGATGATCTTGCCGCCCACGGTCTCTTCAGCGGGTGTTCCGAGCAGCCTGACCGTGATTCCGAGCTCGTCCGCCAGCGGCGCCAACGCCATGAACGCTCCCAGTGCTGCCGCGGCGATGATGTTGTGTCCGCAGGCGTGGCCAATGCCGGGCAGCGCATCGTACTCGGCGCAGATGGTGAGAACGAGCTCTCCCGCGCCCGCCTCAGCCCGGACAGCTGTCGAAAGTTCGCCCAAGCCATGCTGCACGCGTGACTGCTCGATTGCTTCCAGCTCGTGGACCAACCAGGCTGAGGCCTTTACCTCGTCGAGGCCGAGCTCCGGGTTCGCGTGCAGTCGATGGCTGAACTCGACGATCCGTTCCAGCCCCTGGTTGATGGCCGACTCGGCACGCTTTTTGAAGGTCTGAACCGTGGTCATGCGGGCGCTCCTCAGAGGCATTCACTAATGGCGATACCCAGGCGGCGAATTGCCTCGCGCAGCCTTTCCGGCGTCTCGAACGAGAACGCTATGCGCAGCTGATTGTCACCCGACCCGTCGGAATAGAAGGCGCTGCCCGGAACAAAAACAACCTGGTGGGCAATGGCGCGAAGCATGACCTCTTCGCCGGAAATGCCATGCGGCAGGGTCACCCACGTGAAAAAGCCACCCGCAGGCACCGTCCAGTTAGTGCCGGCGGGCATGAAATCGGTCAGTGCTTCCATCGCCGCGGCGCACCGGTCGCGGTAGAGACCCACCGCGTTGTCCAGCGTCTTTCGCCAATCAGTCCGTGTCAGGTACTCCCCGACGAGCATTTGGCTGAGGACCGAGGGGCAGATGGTGGTCGCTTCTGAAGCCAGCTGCAACTGTCGGCGCACATCGTCGGGCACCACTGCCCATCCCAAGCGAATCCCCGGCGAGAAGGTTTTCGAAAAGGAGCCAAGGTAGAACACGTTGTCCGGATCCAATTGATGAAGGCTTGGCAGGTGCCGGCCATCGAAGCTCAGCATGCCGTAAGGGTTGTCCTCAATGATGGCGATGCCGGCCTCCCTGCAGATGCGGACCACCTCGGCCCGGCGGTCGGCGGCGAGGGTGACTCCCGAGGGGTTATGGAAGTTGGGGATGGTGTACAGCAACTTAATGCGTTTGTCCTCTAGCGAGAGCTCACCGATCTTCCGCTCCAGCTCGGCAGGGATCAAACCGTCGCTGTCCATGGGCACGTGCGCTACCGACGCTTGGAGCCCGTCGAAGACGCTAATGGCGCCCACGTAGGTGGGCCCCTCCGCCAGGATCACATCGCCGGGATCGCAGAACAGTTTGACCAGCAGTTCAAGCGCCATCTGAGATCCTGCGGTGATCTGCACATTCGCCGGACCCGCAGGGTTGCCTTCGGCCTGCATGACCGAACAAACCAGCTGCTGGAGTTCCTCGGTGCCCCCGCCTCCGCCGTACTGGAGGGCCTGCAGTCCCTGGGTGCGAAGCAGCGCTGCTGCCGTGTCCGCGATCCCGGCCAGGGGCAGGACGCTCAGATCCGGATTGCCGCCTGCCAGCGAGATCATCCCCGGTTGCATCGAGAGGTCGAAGACCTCACGCACCGGTGACGGCTTATAGCCGGAGGCACGAGCAGCGAAGAGGGCCGACACCCCGGTTGAAGACGTAAAGGAACTGGTAGTCATGAATCTCCTCGTTTCGCTGGCTTTGATCTTTCGGGAAATCTGTAGTGGCGCGCTGGTCAGCCCCTGGTAGAAGCTGCTGTCTCCCAGCTGGAGGTATCGACCCCGAGCTCGGATGAGGCGAAGCGGTAGAGGAGCCTGCGCATATTTTCGGGGCTGCTGCCGTAGGTTCCGTTGACGGTCTGGACAGCGAGGCCGTCGACAACGGCGAGCAGGAGTTGCGCCGTGTCCTCGGGCTCATGCACCGGTTTGATGCTGCCTTCGGCTGCTGCCTCCTCCAGGACGTCCAAGAAGAACTTCCGCCACAGCTCAAGGAGCGTATTAACTTCCCGCCGCATGACCGGGTCCTTGTGCGATGCCGCATATAGTTCAATCCAGAATCCCCACGCATCGGCGAAGGATTTGTCGCCTTCCACCGAGAAGGTCAGCAGGTCCCGAATTTTCGCCAAGGCGTTGGTTCCGTGCGCGGCAATTTCGCGCCACTCCTCCTCGGATTCGCGAATTCTGTGATCGATGGCCGCCAGAATGAGGCGGTCCCTTGTGCGGAAGTAATGCTGGATCATGCCGATGCTGAAGCCCGAGGCTTCGGAAACCGCCGCAAAGGAACAGCCGTCTACGCCGCAGGAGGAAATGATGGCAGCCGTGTGATTGACAATCGCAAGCCGGCGCTCTGCAATCTCTTCCTCTGTTACAGCATGCTTCTTTCTGGATCCGCCCACTGCTGCACTCCTCTTGCCTGTACTTCTACTGGTCCCGTCCGCACCACGCGGGTTTTCGAACAACCCTTGACAGTGATCTGCCTCACTTCAATAATAAGTGCAACATATTGGAGTTATCAACACTGTTTCGATTGATTCCGCCGATGGAAGGCACACCATGAATACGATCTACAGGAATTCCTGCCTAGCGGTAGCAGCGCTCTCGCTCCTGGCCGGCGTCACCGGCTGCACCAACACCGAGAGCACGGCAACAACTGAGGGCGAAGGCCCGAGCGCAACTGCGGGACCCGTCTTAGGGGAGGGCGGGCAGGAGGCAGCCCAAGCGGCGCAGGAAGATCCTGCCGTCAGCGCATTGGTCCCGCAGGACCTTAAAGACCGGGGGACCATGGACCTGGTCACTGATCCGACCTATGCCCCAATCGACTTCACCGATGACGAGGGCAACATCGTCGGCCTCGAACCGGACATGGCCCTGGCCGTTGCCAAGAAGATGGGGCTGGACATCACCATTAACAAGGGCGACTTCAACGGCATTCTCGCGGGAATTCAGGCAGGCCGATACGACGCATCCTGGGCTGCCTTCTCCATTACGCCGGAGCGGCAAGAGCTGGTCACCATGGTGAGTTACATGCAGAGCGGCACGTCTGTCATGGTCAAGAAAGACAACCCCGACGACGTAACGGGCGTCCTGGACCTCTGCGGGAAGACGATAGCTGCCCAAACGGGCACCACGCAGGCGCTCGACGTCTTGCCGGCCTTCCAGGCGGAATGCAAGAGCAGCGGTAAAGAAAAGATCACCGAGCTGGTGCTGCCGCAACAGGACAACGTGAACCAGGCAGTGGCCACCGGCCGCGCCGCCGCAATGGCGGCGGACGTTGCCTTGGTTGCCTACTACTCCCAGTTGCAGCCAGACGTTTTCATGGCCGTCGAAGACATTCTTGTCGAACCGGCGCTGGCAGGAGTCGTAGTCAACCAGAAGGACAAGGAACTGGCCGATGCCTTCAAGGCCGCCATCGACTCGTTGATTGCCGACGGCACCTACGCCGAGATCCTCGACGCGTGGAACCTGGGCAACACAGCGGTGGAAAAGTCCGAAATCAACCCCTCCAAGTGATCCGGACGTACAAGAAAGGCCAGGTCTAAAGGCCCATGAGCACGGAACGAACAAAGAAGCATCCGGCCGATTCCTCCCCGGGGCCGGCGGTGGACTATCTCGCACTCAGCGGCAGGCCCGTGCTGCGGCGGAAGCGCCCGGGCCAGCTGGTGGCAATCATCGTCGTCGGACTCTGTCTGCTCATCGCCGCCATAACGCTGGTTACTAACCAGGGCTTCGGATGGGACGTGGTAGCGCGTTACTTCTTCGACACGCGGATCCTCAGCGGGCTGGCGACTACACTGCAGCTGACCTTCATCGCCATGCTTATCGGCTTCGTCGTCGGTTTGCTCGTGGCGGTCATGCGGATGAGCGACAACTGGCTGATTGCCGGTGTCGCCGGGGCCTACGTCTGGTTCTTCCGCGGTACCCCTCTGCTGGTCCAACTGTTGTTCTGGGGCTTCGCCGCGGCGATCTTTCCAACCATCGGCATCGGGATCCCGTTCATTGGCCCGAATTTTGTCGAATGGGACACCAACGACGTCATCTCGCTCATGACCGCGGCCATCCTCGGCCTCGGCCTGAATGAAGGCGCCTACATGGCGGAGATCGTCCGCGCAGGGCTGCTCAGCGTACCGCAGGGCCAGACCGAGGCCAGCCGATCCATGGGCTTCAGCAAAATGGCCACGCTCTGGTACGTCGTCATCCCGCAGGCCATGAAGGTCATCATCCCGCCGGTCGGAAACAACGTGATCTCGATGCTCAAAACCACGTCGCTGGTCATCGTTATCGGCGTGGGTGATCTGCTGTACAACACCCAGCAGATTTATGCCCAGAACCTGCGCCAGATCCCCCTGCTGATTGTCGCCAGCATCTGGTACCTCCTGCTGACGACCATCCTGTCCTACTTCCAAGGCAAGCTGGAAAAGCGCTATTCCAAAGGCAATTCCCTCGTTACCGGAAAGGCGGCCCGCTGATGGCGACAGTCGAATTCCTCAATGTGCACAAGAGCTTCGGCGACGTGGAGGTGCTCAAGGGAATCAACCTCAAGGTCCAGCCGCAGCAGGTGGTCTGCCTGATCGGGCCATCAGGTTCCGGCAAGTCCACCCTCCTGCGGTGCGTCAATCATTTGGAGATGACCAATGCGGGCGCCATCCTGGTCGACGGCCGCATGATCGGCTATGACGTCAAAGGCGACCAACTGGTGGAAGCGCGACAGGCCGAGATCGACAAACGCCGTTCCAAGATCGGCATGGTGTTCCAGAACTTCAATCTCTTCGGCCATATGACTGCCCTCGAAAACGTCATGCACGGGCCGCTGAAACTCCTCAAGACCCCGAGGGCCCAAGCCGAGGCCAAAGCCCGCGATCTGTTGGGCAAGGTAGGTTTGGCGGACAAAGCCGGCAACTTCCCATCCCAGCTTTCCGGCGGCCAGCAGCAGCGCGTAGCCATAGCCCGTGCCCTCTCCATGGACCCGGACGTCATGCTTTTCGACGAACCTACCTCCGCATTGGATCCCGAGCTTGTGGGAGAGGTGCTGGAGGTCATGAAGAAACTGGCGCGAGCCGGCATGACCATGATCGTGGTGACCCATGAGATGGGCTTTGCGCGTGAAGTGGCCGACGTCGTCGCCTTCATGGACAACGGCGTCATCGTGGAGATGGGACCGCCCGATGACGTGCTGCAGCATCCCCAGCATGAACGAACGCGCAGCTTCCTGGCCCGCGTCTCCTAACCCGGGCTCTCCTCTAAGGACAGCCGGACTCACCACCCTACTGCGTGGACAACGTCGCCGTGCCCAACCCCGGGCAGTGCCTGCTCACGTACTCAAGACGCAGCACCCCGAAAGGAACACTAGTGAGCACCACCCAGGAAACCACCGCCGCAGCCGTCCCCGCAGGCCTCGCCGCCGAAGCCAAGGCAACAGCCCGGGAGTGGATCGACGCCAACATGGACCGGCTGTCCGAATGGCACCGGCACATTTGGGAGCTCGCGGAGCCGGCTTGGCGCGAATACCGCTCCGCCGCCTGGTACGTGGAGCGGCTGCGCGCCGAGGGCTTCGAGGTGGAAGAGGGCAGCGGCGGGATGCCCACCGCGTTCAAGGCCGAGTGGACGCAGGGGAGCGGCGGTCCGGTGCTGCTGACCTACGCCGAGTACGACGCCGTGCCGGGCAACTGCCAGGCCGCCTCCACCGAGGAGACCCCGCGCGACGGGCTGAGCGCCTTCGCACCCGGCCACACCGACCCGCACTCGGCGCTGGGCATCTCCACGCTGGCCGGCCTGCTCGGCACCAAGCTCGCCATGGACGTGCACGGCATCGCCGGCACCCTACGCTACACCGGCGAACCGGCGGAAAAGGTGCAGGGCTCCAAGGTGGTGCACGGGCTGCGCGGCTACTACGACGGGGTGGACGCAATTGTCAGCTTCCACCCGTTCTACATGCTGCCGCTGTGCAACACCGCCCGCTGGGACACCCAGTGCGGCTCCTATTACTCCAGGGTCTACTCGTTCATCTGCGACGAGCCGGAGACCTGGCAGCTCTCGGCCAACCCGAACTCGCCGATCCCGGCGTCGCACTCGGCGGCCCGCGCCCCGGGGGCGAACGTGGCGCTGATGCAGATGTACACCAGTTCGCGGGTGATGCAGGACGCCATGCTGCCCAGCTTCGGCGGCTGGAGCCTGTCGGACGCGATCCTCGGGTCCGGGCAGGCGACGGCGGACAACCTGCCGGCGCGGATCGCGCAGATCCAGTACTCCTGGCGCTGCCCCACGCTGGAGATGGCCGGGCACGTCCTGGCGGTGCTGGACCGCAACGCCGAGCACGCCGCGGCGATGGCGCACTGCCGGGTGGAGACCACCTGGGTGGCCCGCAACCGCCCCGGCATCACCAACCACGTGCTGGCGCAGGCGCTGTACAACAACCTTGAGGAAGTCGGCGCCCCGGTCTATGGCGACGACGCCGTGGCCGCCGCGCAGCAGATTCAGTCCGGTCTGGGGATCGAGCCGATGGAGAAGCCGTTCCTGGACGAGTGCGAATCGCTGATCTCGCCGCAGGACGCCGAGGAGGCGCTGCGCGAGCACCTGGCCCCGTGGCAGAAGAACTGGACCAGCGACGACTACGTGGAGATGACGCACTACGCACCGACCGTGCGCTTCTACATCTCCCGGCCCGCGCTGAAGCCCGCGCCCGGCAAGGGCGCCTACCCCGGCTGGGTGATGAACGCCCTCGGCGGTATCCCCGCCGCCATCGACCCCACCATTGAGGTGGCCGGCAAGACCATCGCCGGCACCTTCGTGGACATGCTGACGTCGCCGGAGCTGTTGGCGGAGGCCGGCGAGGAGTTCCGTCGCCGCAAGGCCGAGGACCCCACCGGAGCCCTGCTGCCCGCCGACTTCATGCCGCCGACCGGCCTCGCCTGGCCCGACTACACCCCGGCCGAACCGACGGCTTCCGGCGAGCGGGTCTGGCACCCGCAGGCGCTGTAGCATCCTGAAAAACGTAAGGGTGCCGTCCCTGGCGGGACGGCACCCCTCGCGACTGTCCGCAGGTTAGGCGGCGGGCTCTTCGACGACGGGCTCTTCGATGATCGGGTCTTCGACAACCGGCTGTTCGGCGGCGAGCTGCGCCTCGTAAGCGTTGGCAACGGCCTGGTAGGCGACGCGGGCTTCGTTGACGATCGCGCGGTTCTTGACGCGGAGGTCCTTCAAGGCAGCGGTCTGTGCCGCGCGCAGGTTCTTTACCTGCAGCTGCGCGGCTTTCACGGCCTTGCCCTTGGCGAGCTTCGCCTTCTTTGACACGGCCTTCAGCTCGGCGGCTGCGGTGGCGCGGGCCTGCTGTTCGGTGGTGCGGGCATTATTCTGCGCTGCCTTGAAGGCGGCCTTGGCGGCTTTGACGTCGGCCTCGGTCACGGCTGGCTCGGCGCTGACGGGTGCGGTGATGACCGGTTCGGTGACGGGCTCAAGGTTAGCGGCGGATGCGGCGGTGGCGCTTCCGCCGGCCAGGAGGGCGGCTGCGAGGAAGCCGGCGGCGATCTTGCGGATTGCAGTCATGTGTACTCCGTGTTCGGATGAGGTGGCCGGCCCAGTGCCCGCCACCCTTCGAAAATAACGAGTCCGACCGCCGCAAAGGCCCTCCTTGCGGCTAACCTGCCGAAACGTTGCCGCAGCTTTCCAAAACCTGCGTCTTTGGTGGGACGAGACGTATCTGAAGTGACTGCAACCTGCCCCTGGGAAGGAGGCGGGCAGCGCCGTCGTGATGGGTTTCCGGCTCTTCCGCCGGAACCCTTTTAGCGTTAACCTGATTAACATGAATTCCGTGCAGGACACGGGAGCCCGGGGCTACCGGATGGGCAAGCGGGCCGAAACAACCGCGGCCACGGCTGACCGGATCCTTACTGCCACGGTGGAGCTCTTCACCGCGGAAAGCCTGGCCGGCGTGACCCTTGGCAAGGTGGCCGAGCGCGCAGACACGACGGTCCAGACGATCATCCGCCGGTTCGGCGACAGGGACGGCCTGCTGGGAGCGGCCGCGGAACGGGCCAGCGCGGAAGTAGCCCGGGCCCGCGGTGCACTCGAACCGGGTGACGCGGCCGCCGCCGTCGTCAATCTTGTGGAGCACTATGAGCACGTGGGGCGGACTGCCTTGCGCATGCTCGCGGAGGAGGGCGGTTCGGACTTCATGCGCCGCATCACGGGGGAGGGGCGTGCCTTTCACCGGCGGTGGTGCGCCCGGGTTTTCGCCCCGTCCTTGGAAGGGCTGGAGAGTGCGGACCGCCGCCGCCGGCTGGCCCAGTTCGTCGCCGTTTGCGACGTCTACACCTGGAAGCTGCTCCGGCTCGACGCGGGCCTCAGCCGTCACCAGACGGAAAAAGCACTGCTCGAGATGCTCGAGCCCCTCATCGGGAGGACGCCATGTCCACCATCCTTGCGTACACCTCGCCCGCGCTCGGGCACCTCTACCCGCTGATCCCGCTGCTGCAGGAACTGGTCCGGCGGGGGCACGACGTCCACCTGCGCACCCTGGAATCCCAGCTGCCCGCGGTCCGTGCCCTTGGCATCCACGCGGAAGCGATGGACCGGCGGGCCATCACCGAGATCGAGGACTACCGGGCCGGGAACACCCGAGATGCCCTCGCCGCCTCGGCCAGCACGTTCGTTACGCGGGGCCGGTTCGACGGGCCGGATCTGCGCGTGGCGATGGACGGCGTGCGGCCGGACCTACTGGTGGTGGACATCAACGCGTGGGGTGCCCGCATGATGGCCGAATCCTCCGGCCTGCCGTGGGCGCTGTTCAGCCCGTACACCCCTCCCATCAGGTCGCAGGGCACCCCGCCGTTCGGGCCGGGGCTGCGTCCCTTGAGCGGTCCGTTGGGGCGGATTCGCGACGCCGCCGTCCGCCCGCTGGTGATCGGCGCCGTGGAGCGGCTGGTGCGTCCGGGCATCAACGCCCTGCGGGCCGAGTTCGGGCTGGGCAGCATCAAAACCGCCGACGAGTTCTTCCGCCTGGCACCGTTGATGCTGGTGGCCACCGCCGAGCCGTTCGAGTACCCGCACCCCGACTGGGGCGACCGGATCCGCATGATCGGTGCCCTGTCTTGGGAACCACCCGCCGAACCGCCGGCCTGGCCCGCCGAGACCACGGGGCCGCTGGTGCTGGTGACGACCTCCTCGGAGTACCAGGCGGACGAAGTGCTGGTCCGCGCCGCGGTCGACGGTCTCGCCGGCGAACCCTACACGGTCGCCGTCACCGTCCCCGCCGGGACCGCGGAGTTCGGGCCGCTGCCGGACAACGTCCACGTGGAGCGGTTCGCTTCCCACCTCGCTCTGTTGGAGCGGGCCGTGGCTGCGGTGACGCACGGCGGCATGGGAGCGACCCAGAAGGCGCTGGCGCGCGGGGTGCCGGTGTGCGTGGTCCCGTTCGGCCGGGACCAGCTGGAGGTCGCCGCCCGGGTGGTCGCCTGCGGGGCCGGTACCCGCTTGTCCGTGAAGAAGCTGTCGCCGGAGGCCCTGCGCGGCAAGGTTCGCCAGACAATCTCGATGGCCGACGGTGCCCGCCGGGTCGCGGCCGGCTACGACGCCGCCGGGGGAGCTCCTGCCGGTGCGGACGCAATGGAGGAGTTGCTGCGGCGGGGCGTTGGGGTGGGATAACCGTTTTGGGTGGGGGGGCTCATCGGTTTGCAGCACAGACACGGCAACGGGGTGGCGCGGAGTCAGCGCGGCCGGATTCCAGTCCACCCTTGATGGTCAGGACGCAAGGGGCGGGAACCGATCCTGATTGCTCGTTTGACCAACGAGAGGGCGTTCAGGTAGTGTTGCGCCCCACACGCGGCCGCAGGCCCAGCGGCTTCTCCTCCCCGTCTCGTATTCCTTCACGTGAGAGTCCCTCCATGCGCCTGGCCTTCAAAATGATGCTGATCCCGGTCCTGATGGCGCTCGCGCTCCTGGGCGGAGGGGTTGTCCCCGCTCAGGCAGCCACGGCCGCGATAACTCTCAGTCCCTCATCCGGACCGGCAGGGACCTCCGTCACGGTGACCGGCACAGGCTTTCCCAAGAAGTCCTCCGGAACAATCACGGGAGGAACAGAGCCTGTCCCCTTCCTCTCAAGTGCCTCGGGATACTTCCGTACCACGCTGGTTATCCCTGCGACCGAGCAGGCAACTGTCTCCATCGAGGCTAAAGCCGGCGCCACCCGCGCCTCCGCTCCCTTCACGCTCACCTACAGCAGCCCCTCGGTGACACAGGAGGAACCGGCGCCGCCCCAGCAGTCTCCCGCCCCCACCGCGCCATCGATCAGCAAGGCGCCGCTTCGCTTTGGCTTGGGAACGCCCGGTGGACCGCTGGCTTCGGCCGAACTGGACGCAGCGGCTGCCCTGGTTGGCGAAGCACCGTCGATCATCCTCTCCTACAAGGACTTCAACCAAGCCCCGCCCATCACCGAATTGGAAGCGGTCCGCTCCCGCGGAGCTCATACCTTGCTCACCTGGGAGCCCTGGACCTGGGGCGGAGGCACTGCACAACCCGCCTACTCGCTGGACCGGATCACCGCCGGAGACTTCGACCCCTACCTCCGCGAATGGGGTACCGCGCTGGCTAAGTGGGGCCACCCCGTGATGCTGCGCTTCGGCCACGAGATGAACGGAAACTGGTACCCCTGGTCCGAGGGAATCAACGGCAATACGGCCGGGGACTATGCCGCCGCTTGGCGGCACGTGCACGACGTCGTCTCTTCCACCGGCGCCCGTAACATCACCTGGGTCTGGAACCCGAACGTCCCCTACGCCGGATCTACCCTCTTGGACGGTCTCTACCCGGGCGCGGGTTACGTGGATGCGGTTGCCCTCGACGGCTACAACTGGGGCACCGCCGCCGCGTGGAGCACCTGGACCCCGCCGTGGGCGCTGTTCGCCGACGGGCTTGGACAACTCCGGTCGCTGGCCCCGGGCAAGCCCATCCTCATCGCCGAAACGTCCTCCGCGGAAGAGGGCGGCTCCAAGGCGGCCTGGAACAAGGACCTTGTCTACTACCTGTCCCAGCAGCCCGACATCACCGCCCTGGTCTGGTTCCACTACAACAAGGAAACGGACTGGCGCATCGACAGCAGCAAAGCGTCTGCCACTGCGCTCGCCGAAGCCCTGGCCGCCCGGCCCAAATAGCGAACGGACGTGCGCGCCTTCCACTAATCTGGATAATCCGGCAGCGCCGACCCAGAAAAATCCTGCACGCTCTGCTGGCCGAGCGGCCGGATGGGGCGCGACGTTACACAGCAGCATCTGGTCTTCAGCGCGCACGCGACGAGCCTGTCCGACCGTCGCTGCCGCCGGGTGCAGCCCATCGCCAGCGACTTAGGATGGGAGGCGCACAGAGTATGAGGGTGCGCAGTCAAGAGGAGGACCCAATTCCCGCCACCGCGCCACGGACGCAGCGCCCACAGCTGCAGCAATTGCTGGTCACGCTCTACGGTCTTTATGCGGGAGGCGCCGGAGCGTGGCTGCCGGTCTCTGTGCTGGTGGCCATGTTGGCGGATCTGGGCGTGGACGGCCAAGCGGCGCGGTCGACCATTTCCCGGTTGAAGTCAAAGGGTGTGCTGTCCGGCCGCCGGGTCGACGGTGTGTCGGAATACGCCCTTTCCGAAGGGGTGCTGGATATTTTCCATGCCGATGACCAGCGGATCTTCGCACCGGAACGCTCACGGCCGGACGATGCCTGGGCTTTGGTGGTGTTTTCCGTGCCGGAGGCGGAGCGAAACCGCCGGTACGAACTGCGCGCCGAACTGACCAGCCTCGGCTTCGGGTTTGTGGCGGCGGGTGTGGCGATCGCTCCCACTACGGTGATGGAGCAGGCTATGCGCCGGCTGGCTGACCGCGGCCTTGACCGCTACACGGAGTACTTTGCCGGAAGCTACCTCAAAGAGGGCGACATCCGCGAGCACGTGCAGCAGTGGTGGGACCTGGCGCTGCTTGAGCGCCAGTACGAAGATTTTCTACAGTGCTACTCGCTCCCGGCGGACGAGTGGCAGCGCCGGACCGAAGCAGGTGAGCGGCCGCATCCGCGCGAGGCTTTCAGCCTGTACGTGCCGATGCTGACTCAGTGGCGAAGGTTCCCCTACCGGGACCCGAACTTGCCCTTCGAATACTTGCCAGAAGGCTGGAAAGCACCGCAAGCCAAACAAGTGTTCCTGACCCTGGACGGCATCCTCCGTGCTCCGGCCGCCGACCGTGCACATGCGCTGTTGGGAACACCAGTTCCCTGAGCCGGTACCCGTATCCCGAATGATCGCCGATGCCGGTGCCCTGCCTGCGGGAGGAGGGCACCGGCGTCGTGACCACAGGGTCACCTCGGCCGCTGGAGCGGGGATTACGCGCCGGGAACGCTGCCCTCGGGCAGGAAGTTTACGTCGTGCAACGCCGATCGGCGGACAACTTCTTCCGGATCGCTGAGGTCGTGCAGTTGGTCGAATAGCTGGGCGAGCCGGCCTGACGGGCTGACCCAGAAGAGAGCCTTGCCCGGGGTCTCTCCCTTGTTGTAGTAGGCGTGCGGCAGATCCCGGGGCATGCGTACGGTGTCGCCCGGGCCCGCAGTGGTCCACTCGCCGTCGAGGTACAGCGTGTAGACGCCTTCCATCACGTAGATGTGCTCGTCCTGAGTCGGGTGGACGTGCGGCGGCACGCCCGTTCCGGTGGGATCCAGCGACAGCCACGCAAAGCTTGTGGCGCTTTCCGACTTGGCCAAGTAGGTGTGGCCGAGGACGTTCCAGGTTTTGTTACCCATGGCTTCGCTGGCCAGAGTGATGCCCTTGGGCAGGTCTCCCAGAACGATTTCCTGATCCTGTTGCGCCTGCATGGCGGCTCCTTTCGTTGAACGAACTGTGCAGCCAGCATGGCAGGCTGAAGGTTTATATGCAATAGGTATTGCGATCGCAAAACTAGCTCCATATGATGTGTGTCACGCTTCGATCGCTACCAGGCCGAGGCGCGTCACGACGCCGCCACATCACCTTTCCGGGCGGCTCCTTTCCCGCCCACCTACCGAAGGAAAGAGGGCACATGGCTACAGCACCGCAGGGTATGAGCGTTCACACGCTTGGAACGGGAGGCGGTCCGATTGTCTCCAGCAGTCGCGCAGGAACCAGCACCGCCATCCGCGTAGACGACGCTGTCTACGTGGTGGACTGCGGGATGGGCAGCATCCGCAACTACCGATCCAGCTCCACGTGGGGTGAACTGCGGGGGATTTTCCTGACTCACCACCACTCGGATCATGTGTACGACCTGGGTTCGTTCCTGGTCACCGGTTGGCAAGTCCCCGGGGAGTCTTTCAGCCGGCAGATCCAGATTCTGGGTCCGGGCCGTCCGGAGCGTGTACCGGCTCTGGATGACGAGCATGCCGGGCAGCTCGGCACCCGGTTAGGCAACCGCGGCATGACAGGTACCCGCGAGATGGTCGGCGCGCTGCTGGACAAGGTTTTCGCGTCGGACATCTGCATCCGGATGGCCGATGAAGGGCGCGCCGACCCGAACGACTGGGTGGTTGCCGCGGATATCGAGATACCAACATCGGCGGCCGCAGACCCTGTCTACAACCGGCATCCCGAGATGGAGCCCTTCGAGATCTACCGGGACGACAAAGTGGCCGTCAGCGCCATTCTGGTGGACCACCGGCTGTGTTTCCCGGCCTTCGCCTACCGTTTCGACTCGGCGTACGGGTCGGTGGTGATATCGGGCGATACAGCCTTTTCGGAGAACTGCATCCGGCTTGCGCAGGGTGCCGAGCTGCTGCTGCACGAGGTGATGGATCTGGAAGCCATCCTTGCGACCTTCCCGGACGGGCCGACCCGCAACGGCATAGAAGTTCACCTGCGTGAATCGCACACCCCCTACACCGAAGTGGGCAAGGTAGCCGCACGTGCCGGTGTGGGGCGGCTGGTGCTGCACCATGTGGTGCCGAACACGCCGGGCGCGGCTGACACACAGAAAATGCAGGAGGCCGCTGCCGCCGACTTCGGTGGCCCGGTGGACGTGGCCGAAGACAATGACGTTTTCGTCCTACCGCCGGGGTTCCCGGTTGGTGCGCCGTCCGCCGCGGGGGCAGCGTCGTCCGTGGCCGCAGCCGAGACCTTGGAGGTCGGAGTATGAGCGCGCAGCAGGCCCGGCAGGTAACCGGGCAGGAGGAGCTGATCGCGCCGCATACCCTCCGGGCCGCGGTCAAGTATGGCCGGATGAATCGTCGAGCCTGGCTGGTCACGGGAGCGCTGGTGGTTTTTCAGATCATCAACTTCGCGGACAAGGCGGTCCTCGGCCTGGTTGCAGCGCCCGTGATGCAGGAACTCAACCTGAGCGCCGGTGAGTTCGGCTTCATTGGCAGCGCGTTCTTCTTTCTCTTCGCGGCAGCTGCCGTGGCAGTGGGCTTCCTGGCTGGCAAGGTGCCGACGCGTTGGATCCTGCTGGCAATGGGTATTTCCTGGGCGGTGCTGCAGTTCCCGATGCTCTTCGGCGGCGGCGCGGCCGTCCTGTTGGTTACCCGGATCATCCTGGGCGCGGCAGAGGGGCCGGCCACTCCCATCAGCCTGCAGCACGTCCACGGCTGGTTCCCGGCCAAGGAGCGGGGGCTGCCCAGCAGCATGGTCGCCATCGGCTCCACGCTGGGGCCCATCATTGCAGCTCCGGTGCTGGCCTGGATCATCGCACATCCCGATCTGGGCTGGCGCTGGGCCTTCGGATTTCTGGGAATCGTGGGGTTGCTGTGGTCGCTTGCCTGGCTGTTCATAGGACGCGAAGGTCCCTATAGCCACACTGCCACGTCAGAATCCGGAAAGGCGGGCGGAGAGGAGCCAACTGTTGCTGCCGCGGCGGCGGGAGAGGAACGAACGGCGCCCGCTCCCGCGACCGCAAGTATCGCTGACCGTTCGGACTTGCTCAAGATAGTGCCGATTCGACGTGTGCTCGGCACTCGCATGTTCCTGTGCGCTGTCCTGGCGGGAGCCGGTTGCTTCTGGGCGCAGGGATTCCTGACCACCTGGTCGCCCAAATACCTCGCTTCGGTCGTCGAGCTTTCACCCGAGATGATCGGGCTCGTCTCCACCTTCCCCTGGGTCCTCGGCGCGCTGGCGCTGCTGGTGCTCGGCTACACCTCCCGGTTCCTCATGCAGCGCGGTGTGACCGTTCGCTGGGCACTCGGGGCGTTGTTCGGGGCATCGCTGTTGTGTTCGGGTGTGTGTTTCCTTGTGCTGCCGCAGGTCGGCGGCGCGGCAGCGGTGGTCTTTGTGACGCTTGGCGCGGGCCTGGCGCTGGTCTTTCCGCTGGCTCCGACGGCCCTGGCCTTCAGCGTCTGCGCCAAGCAGCGTGGCGCCGTGATGGCCACCTTGACCGGTTTGGCCTCGCTCGGCGGCGTGATCGCTCCGGCGATGGTCGGCAGCCTCATGGACCGTGCCGGCTATGTCATAGGCCCCAAGGGTGTTGCCGATACCGGCGAGATGGCGGCGCGGCTGGCAGCGGGGATGAACTCGGCATTCTGGATGATCGGCATCTACCTCGTCGCGGTCGGGATCCTGAGCGTCATCATGCTCAACCCGGACCGTACGGCAAATCGGCTGCAGCAGCGGTTCGTGTTCAACGGCTGAACGGCGGAAGGCCGCCGTCGTCTATCGACCCGGCAGGGCGCTCCGTCACCGTTGCGCCATAGGATGGACGTGGTCTGCAGTGAAGGGAGAACCATGGAGGCGAACGACGGCGGCCTGCCGGAGGTCAGCATCGAACGGACCGTCGAGTGGGTCGATACCGACGCGGCCGGCCACCAGCACAATTCCGTAATCATGCGGTGGGTGGAGGCTGCTGAGGCCGAACTGTTCCGTCGGCTGCAGTTGCCCGATTACTTCCCCAGCGCCCCGCGCGTGCAGCAGGTGATCAACTACCGGGCCAAGCTGTGGTTCGGCCAGCGGGTGACCGCCCGGTTGTCCGTGCAACAGTTAGGCCGGACATCCCTGACGTTCGCGTTCGAGGTCCACGGTCAGCCGCATGAACAGTCGCCGGGCGGTCTGGCGGCCCACGGAACCTTCACCACTGTTTACGTACCGGCCGACAGCGGCGGCGCGCAGCCGTGGCCCGACCACATGCGCGCCGCCATCTGCGGTGCAGGCTTCCGGTCCTCGGATGCGGGAATCTTGAAGGCATGATGGAGATTCCAGCGCCGCAACTGCAGCACCAGCAGTTAATTCTCACCATCTACGGCTTGTACGGGCGGCGAGGTGGATCCGCGCTGCCCGTGTCTGTGCTGATCGATATGCTTGGCGACCTGGGGCACGACGCCCCGGGCGTGCGTTCAGCGGTCTCGCGCATGAAGGCCAAGGGCGTGCTCAACAGCGTTCGGAGCGGTGGAGCGGCGCGATACGAGCTGTCGCCGCGCTCGCTGGAGATAGTGCAGGAAGGCGATGAGCGCATTTTCGCGCCGCAGCGAGGGGGGCCGGAGGGACGATGGGTGCTGGCGATTTTCTCGGTGCCGGAGTCTATGCGCGATCGCCGTCACCAACTTCGCACCGAACTGGCCCGGCTTGGTTTCGGGTCCATGTCGGCGGGGGTTTGGATCGCTCCGGCCGCAGTCCGGGAAAGCGCCCGGCGGCGGCTCGAAGACCGCGGTTTGGCCGAGTACGTGGAATTCTTCACGGGCGAGTACTCGGAAGGGCCGGATATGCGTGCCAAGGTGGCTCAATGGTGGGACCTCGACGCGTTGGCCGCTCAAATCAATGAATTTCTGGACTACTACGGTGGATCGCTGGCAGCGTGGACGGAGCGCGTGGGAGACGACGCCGCACAGGCGCTGGCCGCGTCGGATGCCGAAACCAAACGGGACGCTTTCCGGTACTACGTGCCCATGCTGACGTTGTGGCGGCGTCTGCCGTATCGGGATCCCGGCCTACCGCTGAAATACCTGCCTGAAGGTTGGCGCGGTCCGGACGCGCGGCAAACCTTTTTCGGAGTTCATCGCTTGATCGGCCCGCTGGCCGAGGCTTACGCCCAGTCGTTGGTCGCTGGCGCCGCCGGGGCTAAGCCCTGACTGCATAAGCTGCCGATCGCCGGTACCGTGTGGGGCTTAGGCGTCTGCCGGCCACGCCGACCGGTTGCAAGCCGAGCCAGCGGGACGCCTGCCCGTCCTCAAAGTTCATGTGCGGAAATCTGGTGACGCCCGTCACAAGCCTGTGTTATGTTGTGCCAGTATGACGCTCGTAAAGATGTCGGCATATGCCTTGGATGGTGCAGTTGAACCGCACAACGGCAGTCCTGCCCGTCCCGTAGAGCACTCGCCCACTTCGTCCCGAATGATGAATTGAGATCCGAATGACAACTACATCCCCGCCCGCCTTCAGGGTGCCGCCCAAGGCAACGAAGACGGTGCTTTTTTGCTGCTGGCTGGCCATCTTGGCGGAAGGCTACGATGTCGGCGTCCTTGGTGCTGTCCTGCCGGCGCTCGCGGAGTACCGTGCCTGGGACCTTACGCCGTTGGAGCTCGGTGGACTCGGAGCCTACGCCCTGGTTGGAATGCTCATCGGTGCCCTGTTTATCGGCACCCTTAGCGATATGTACGGGCGCAAAAAGATGCTGTTGGTCTCAATGGTCATCTTCACCCTGACACAAGCAGGTGCCGCGGTCGCTCCGACGCCGGAAATCTTCGGTCTTTTCCGACTCATCGGCGGCCTTGGCATGGGCGGCGTCATTCCCGTGGCCGCCGCGCTGACAATCGAGTATTCGGCTCCGAAAAAGCGTTCGTACAATTACGGACTCATGTACTCCGGCTACTCGCTGGGCATCGTTGCCGCGGCGCTCATGGCGCTCTTCTTGCTCCCGGTGGCCGGTTGGCGCTGGGTGGTCGCCATCGGCGCCGTCCCGGTTCTACTCTTGCCGGTTATCGCCAAGCTGCTGCCCGAGTCGCTGGACTATCTGGAGGCCAGCGGAAAGCGGCAGCAGGCTGAGCTTTTGGCCGGCCGATTGGGAATAGCTCCTTATGTTCCGACCGTGCCAACGAAGCCAGTCGAAGAAGGCAAGACCGACCCCTGGTGGCGGACCATTACGACGATGTTCTCTTCCCGGTACTTGCGCTCCACAGTATTCTTCTGGATTTCCCTCTTCTGCGGCATGGTCCTGGTCTACGGGCTGAACACCTGGCTGCCTTCCATCATGAAATCCGCCGGCTACGACCTTGGTTCCTCTCTGACCTTCCTGTTGGTGTTCAGCCTCGCCTCCGCTGCAGGAGGGCTGGCCTTGGGCAGGGCTGCAGACAGGTACGGTCAGAAGCTCATTCTGGTGGTCTTCTACCTCCTCGGGGGTCTAGGCATTCTTCTGCTGATATTCCCCGGCAACATGGTGGTCAATCTCCTGTTTGTCGCGTTCGCCGGTATCGGCTCCATCTCTACCTCGCTGGTGCTGACCGGCTACATTGCCGACTACTATCCCGCAAATATGCGGGCCACCGCCACCGGTTGGGCGTTGAGCTTCGCTCGCATCGGAGCCATCTCCGGCCCCTTGATTGGTGGATGGATCGGAAGCGCCGCACTGCCCTTCGAGTGGAACTTCATCATTTTCGCCGGAGTCGCCGTTATCGCAGCGGTAGCAGTTGCGCTGATTCCGAAACGCATTTCGCCAACGCTGCCGTCGACGAAGCCAGGCGGTGAAACTGCCGACGTGGGCGTCCGCTAGCCGAACTGCTGACCGCGGAAATCCCTCGGAGCCGAGCCGGAGCCGAGGCATTTCCGTCATTTCATCGATACTGCGGGACCATTGCCGAGCTGGACTGGTCCCGCCCATGGAGGGATACGTCTTGACCGTTACAACCAACAACTGCCGACAGGCACGCCCGCAAGCAGACGCCCGTCCACCCGTCAACGTCGCAGAGCTCGTCGGCTACACCCTGGCACGTCTGGGGGCGGGCCACGTTTTCGGGGTAGTAGGCAGCGGCAACTTCACTGCGACCACGGCGTTGCGCCGCTACGGCGTCCCGTTCACCGCCGCCCGGCATGAAGCCGGCGCAGCGACCATGGCCGACGCGTACGGGCGGGTGTCCGGAAGGGTGGGCATCGCTTCTACCCACCAAGGCTGCGGACTGACCAATGCCGTCACCGGGATCGGGGAAGCCGCTAAGAGCCGCACTCCGATGATCGTGCTGACAGCGGATACGGCGGCCTCGGCCATCCGTTCCAACTTCAAAATCGACCAAGATGTCCTGGCACGAAGCGTCGGTGCCGTCGCCGAACGCGTTCATTCGCCGGAGAGCGCCGTAGCGGACACCGTCCGTGCCTACCGTACCGCTGTCAACGAACGCCGGACGGTGGTGCTGTCGCTGCCCACGGATATCCAGGCGGCGGCTGTGTCTGCCGACGTGCCCGATGTTAAACCTCTCCCCGTGCCGCAGGCCGTCCGTCCGGACGCCGCATCGGTCTCCCGGTTAACCGATCTGATTCGCGGCGCGCAGCGTCCCGTCTTTGTCGCCGGACGCGGCGCCCGCGGAGCGGGTCCGCAGATTTCGGCGCTTGCCGCAGCCTCCGGGGCGCTGGTGGCAACCTCCGCAGTGGCACATGGGCTCTTCGCCGGAGATCCCTTCAATCTCGGAATATCCGGAGGGTTTTCCTCCCCCTTCACCGCGGAAACAATTGGCAGCGCGGACCTGATAGTCGGCTGGGGCTGCGCACTGAACATGTGGACCATGAGGCACGGGTCCTTGATCGGGGCGAACACGCTAGTGGCCCAGATCGATGTCGAGGATTCGGCCCTCGGCGCTAACCGGCCAATCGAACTGGGCGTACTCGGTGACAGCGCCGAGACGGCCCAGGCCGTACTGGAAGTGCTGCAGGCCGAGGGCTACCGGGCCGCCGGACTGCGTACCCAGGAGATGGCCGCTCAGATCTCCGCCCGTGCCCGCTGGAACTCCGTGGCGATAGAAGACCTGTCCACTGATGAGGTCATCGACCCCCGCGTCATCAGCCGGGAGCTGGACAAGATCCTCCCGGCTGACCGGCTGGTGTCCATCGACTCCGGAAACTTCATGGGTTACCCCAGCAGTTACCTGTCGGTGCCGGACGAATTCGGATTCTGCTTCACCCAGGCATTCCAATCCATCGGACTCGGGCTTGCGACTGCCATCGGCGCCGCCACAGCCCGCCCGGACCGCCTGCCAGTCCTGGGCACCGGGGACGGTGGCTTCCTGATGGGGATCGCAGACCTGGAGACAGCAGTGCGGGAGCGGATCCCGTTGGTGGTCATCGTCTACAACGACTCCGCTTACGGCGCCGAGGTCCATCACTTCGACGTAGGGGACGAGGAACTTGAGGTGGTCCGGTTCCCGCTCGTGGACATCGCCTCGATAGCCAGAGGCTACGGGGCCGAAGCCGTCACCGTTACCGGCTTGGCCGACCTGGCGGCGGTTTCGGCGTGGCTTGCGGGTCCGCGGGCGGAGCCGCTGGTCATCGACGCGCGGATTGCCTCCGACGGCGGTGCCTGGTGGCTTGCCGAGGCATTCAAGGGGCATTGACCGCCGGCGCTGCCGAGGTGCGGTCGGCCACGACCGCAAAAAAGTGTGGGAGGGCGGAAAACTCCGCCCTCCCACAGGATTTGGCTCTGCGTTTTAACTCAGCGCTCCGGTATCACCGCGATGCCTTGGATCTCGATCAGCGCTTCTTTCTGCCACAAACGCGAGACGCCGATGCCGGCCATCGCCGGATACTCTGTCCCCGCCATCTCCCGCCACAGGCGCCCGATTTCCCGGCCGTTGGCCAAGTAATCGTCCACATCGGTGAGGTAGATGGTCACGCTGACCAGGTCTTCCGGGCGTCCGCCGGCTTCCTCCAGCGTGACGAGCACGTTGGAGAACGCTTGGCGGAACTGTTCCACAATGCCGCCCGGGACAATCTGCATGTCCTTGTCCAGCGCGGTCTGGCCGCCTAGGAAGACCGTGTTTCCGGCCAGGATTCCATGCGCGTAGCCGGATGGCTTGGGTAGTGAAGCGGGATTGATGGTGCGGTTCCCAAGGGCTGACTGATGGCTCATGTGTTCTCTCCTGGCGTTGATGGGTCGGTGTGGTCAGTTTGGAAAAAACTCTGGTGCAGATCGCTTCGATCGTGTACGTTGAGCATATGTGACGGCCGTAAAAAAGTCGACACATTGAAAACGAAGGAGAAACCGCATGAAACTAGCCACCTTGCGAACCGGCCCCGGCAGCACCACGGCAGCCGTCCAAATAGCGGCCGGCGCCTATGTGCCGTTGCCGGCCTCCGATGTGGGAGCCTTGCTGGCGACGCCGGGCTGGCGTGCGGTGGCCGAGGAGGCCGTGCGCACCGCCGCGGGCGCGGCCGTCGTCCGGCCCGGGGACCGCGAACTGGCACCGGTGGTGCCGCGGCCGGGCAAGGTGATTTGCTGCGGTCTGAACTACGGCGACCACATCCAGGAAATGGGCCGCGAGCTGCCCGAGTATCCGACGCTGTTCGCCAAGTTCGCGGACACCCTGGCCGGGCCGGAGGACCAACTCACGGTAGCCGGCAGCGAGAACGTCGACTGGGAGGCCGAGCTGGCCGTGGTGGTGGGGGCCACTCTGACCCGCGCCGACGAGGACCAGGCTGCGGCCGCCGTTGCCGGCTACACCGTGGCCAACGATGTCTCCATGCGGGACTGGCAGCGCCGGACCCTGCAGTGGTTCCAAGGCAAGGCTTTCGACGCGAGCACGCCGCTGGGACCGGTGCTGGTTACCGCTGACGAATTCGACGGAAGCGGAGTAGAGGTCCGCGGCTACGTGAACGGCGAACTGGTGCAGCGCGGCCACACCCGCACGCTGGTGTTCGGTCCGGCCAAGCTGCTGTCCTATATTTCGCAGTTCACCACGCTGCGCCCGGGCGACGTGGTCCTGACCGGCACACCCGGGGGAGTGGGCATGGGCATGGTTCCGCCGCGCTTCCTGGCCGACGGCGACGTGCTCAGCACCGAGATCGACGGCATCGGCCGCCTGACTAACCTGATCCGCATCCAGTCCGCCGACGGCTTGTCGGAGCCCGCACCAACACTTTCAGAAACAACGACGGCGGTGCCAGCCGCCCGCGGCTAAGGCGCCTTTCCCATTCACCCCCTTCAACAGAGGAGCAACTATGACTGAAGCAGCCATCGAATACCGCACCGAGGGCGACAACTCGGTCTATGCCGGAGCGGACGGGAAGGTGGTCCCGGTCGTCACCAAATCCGGCAGCGAGGACACGAACACCGCACAGTCCGGTGATTGCGTCCGGGTCTCCGGTGTCTCGATCCAGCACACGCCGGCCACCAAGATCTGGTTCGGCCAGGTCTCCAACGTTCCCGGCTACCGCTCGCTGCCCCACCACCACGGAGAGGCCGAAACCGGCGGTTACGTGCTGCGCGGCCATGGCCGGATCTACTTCGGCGAGGGCTACTCCGAGTTTGTGGACATGAAGGCCGGCGACTGGGTCTTCGTGCCGCCGTTCATGCCGCACGTGGAAGCGAACATGTCCGTCACAGAAGAACTGGTCTGGCTCACCGCCCGCACGCCCGAGAACATCGTGGTCAACCTGGAAGAGGTTCCGGACGAGACGCTGGAAGGATACCGCCGGGCATGAACACCGTAACTGCCCAGGACACCCTGGCGCCCACGTCCGAGACCTTCCTGCGCGCCGTCGAACTGACTGCCGTTGAACCTCAAGTCCACGACCAAGCCTACGAGGCGACCACCCAGTACGTGCCGTGGCCCAAGGCCTACGGCGGCGACATGGTGGCCCAGGCTGCAGCGGCCATGATGCGTTCGGTGGGCGAGGACCGGCAGCTGCATTCGATGCACAGTTACTTTATGCGCCCGGTTGATATTGGGGCCGTGGTCCGCTACGAAGTGGAGAAGCTGCGCGACGGTCGCGGCTACTCCACCCGCAGTGTGCGGGGCTGGCAGGACGGCAAGACCGTGTTCGCCGCCATGGGTTCCTTCCAGGTGCCCGAGGACGGCCCGGAATTCCAGCCGGAGATGCCGGCCAACGTGGACCCGGAGTCGTTGCGCAGCGCCGCCGACGTGCTGGCCGGCGTCGAAGGCGACGCCGCGGCCTACTGGTCGCGGGGGCGCAGCTTCGACATGCGGCACGTGCCCGGCCCGGTGTATCTGGAGATCGAGGGCGAACAGGTGCCGCAGCAAGCTGTCTGGGTGAAGGCATTCGGGCAACTGCCTGACCAAGCCGACGAGCGTGCCACCCGGGACCTGCACCGTACTGCGCTGGCCTACGTCTGCGACTACACCATCCTGGAGCCGATCCTGCGCGCGCAGGGCCACCACTGGGCGGAGCCCGGACTGGTGACCGCAAGCCTGGACCACTCCATGTGGTTTCACCGCGACGGACGCGTTGACGACTGGGTGCTGTACGTCCAGGAAGCGGTTTCCGGCCAGCGCAACCGCGGGCTGGCCACCGGCCGGTTCTTCGACCGTGACGGCCGCCTTCTGGCCACGGTCGCGCAAGAAGGCATGATCCGCACGGCGCGCTGAGCCTGGCGGAGGCACGTGAACCATCCACCTGCCTCCGCTCTGGCCGCCTCACCCGCTCTTTTATCTCCCCGCCCATTCTTCTCTCCGAAAGGAACGCCATGGAGCTTTCCCCGTCAGCTCATGTGGACTCGTTCACGCGCGACCACCTGCCGCCCGTTGAGCAGTGGCCAATCCTGGAATTCACCCTTCCCGAACTGCAGTATCCGGACCGACTTAACGCTGCCACGGTGCTCATCGATGAGGCCGTAACCGCCTTCGGGAGCGAGCAGCCCGCCCTGCATACTCCGGACGGCCAGACGTGGAGCTACGGCCAACTGCAGCAGCGCGCCAACCAAGTGGCGCAGGTGCTCACCGAGGATTTCGGCGTGGTGCCGGGTAACCGTGTCCTGCTGCGCGGCCCCAATAACCCCTGGCTGGTGGCCGCCTGGTTGGGCGTGCTCAAGGCCGGTGCCGTCGTCGTCACCACGATGCCGGTGCTGCGCGCCAGTGAAGTCGCCACCATCTGCCGGTTGACCCGTCCCTCCGCAGCGATCACTGATGCTCGCTTTGCTGATGGACTTGCCGAGGCGGTCGGGGAAGGCATCGCCGTCATGACCTACGGGGCGGACGACCCCGATGACCTCACCGTCAGGTGTGCTGCCAAGAGCGGCAAATTCGACGACGTTGACACAGCGGCGGACGACGTTGCCCTGCTTGGGCCGACCTCGGGTACGACCGGCACGCCGAAGATCACCATGCACTTCCACCGCGACATCCTGGCTAACGCGGACACGTTTGCCCGGTATATCTTGCAGCCCACGGCCGACGACGTGTTCGCGGGATCTCCGCCTCTGGCGTTTACGTTCGGGCTGGGTGGTTTGGTGGTCTTCCCGCTGCGCTTTGGGGCTTCCTCGCTCCTCACTGAACGGGCCACCCCGGTGCAGTTGGCGGAACAGGCAGCCAATGCCGGCGCTACCGTGCTTTTCACGGCACCCACCGCGTACCGCGCAATCCTAAAGGAAGGTCGGGCGGACCTCCTCCGGGGGCTGCGCATAGCGGTGTCTGCAGGAGAGCATCTGCCCAAGGAGACGTGGGAGGCGGTCCATGAGGCCACCGGGCTATCCCTGGTCAACGGGATCGGTTCCACCGAGATGCTGCATGTGTTCATTTCTGCCGCTGGAGACGACATCCGCCCCGGGGCCACGGGGATTGCGATCCCGGGTTTTCGTGCCAAGGTGCTGGACGACGACGGCAACGAAGCCCCCGTCAACCAGCCCGGGAAGCTGGCCGTTATCGGCCCGACCGGTTGCCGCTATCTGGACGACCCGCGGCAGGCAAACTACGTGCAGAACGGCTGGAACATAACCGGCGACACGTTTCTGCGCGACGAGGAAGGCTACTTCGTCTACCAGGCCCGGTCGGACAACATGATTGTCTCGTCCGGCTACAACATCGGGGCCCCCGAGGTGGAAGCGGCGATCGACCAGCATCCGGACGTGGTGGAGAACGCCGTGATCGGTCGGCCGGATCCAGAACGCGGCAGCGTCGTCTGCGCCTTCGTGGTGCTGCGCGAGGGTGCGGTCGGCGACGACGCCACACGCAAGGATATCCAGGACTTCGTCAAGGCAACCATCGCGCCTTACAAATACCCGCGGGACATCAGGTTCGTGACCGAACTGCCGCGCAATCCCAGCGGAAAACTTCAGCACTTCAAACTCCGCGAGCAGGCCGGCCAAGGGGCAGACCTGGCCGGCAGCCCGGCTTAGACCAGACCGGAAGGACAACAGACATGAAAATCGCAATTGTGGGAGGCGGCCCCGGCGGCCTGTACTTCGCAGCCCTGATGAAGCAGTTGGACCCGGCGCACGAGGTGACCGTCTGGGAGCGCAACGCGGCTAATGACACCTTCGGTTTCGGCGTGGTTTTTTCGGACGAAACCCTGGGCGGGATCGGCAACGCGGACCCTGTGGTGGCCGAGTATATGAGCCGCCGATTCGCCCGCTGGTCCGACATCGACATTCACTACCAGGGCGAAACCATCGCCGTGGGCGGCCAAGGTTTCGCTGCCATGAGCCGCAAAGAACTGCTCGAACTGCTGCAGCACCGCTGTGCGGAACTCGGTGTGGACCTGCGCTTCTCAACCCTGGCACCTCCGGTGGAGGAACTCGAAGCCGGCTATGACCTGGTGCTGGCAGCAGACGGCGTAAACTCCCAGATCCGCTCGAAGTACGCCGACTCGTTCGGCCCCAATCTGGACCCGCGGCCGAACAAATTCATGTGGTTGGGTACCGACCTGGTCTTCGAAGCCTTCAAGTTCTTTATCAAAGAGACCGAGCACGGGGTCATACAGATCCACGGCTACCCGTTCTCCGATCAGGGCTCCACGTTCATCGTGGAAATGCCCGAGGACGTCTGGCGCGCTGCCGGCTTCGATGAAACCGAGAACGAGGTGTTTGCCCCGGGCGTCTCCGATGAGAAAGCGATCGCGAAGATCCGGGAGATATTCGCTGACGAGCTTGAGGGCCATCAGGTACTGGCCAACAATTCCAAGTGGCTGAACTTCACCACGGTCCGGAACAGCAGTTGGCGGCACGGCAACGTGGTGCTGCTCGGCGACGCCGCGCACACCGCACACTTCTCCATCGGCTCCGGCACAAAACTGGCCATGGAGGATGCCCTGGCCCTGGCGGCTTGCCTCCACGAACACCAGGATCTGGAGACGGCGCTGGGAGCCTATGAAACCGAGCGGCGGCCAGTGGTCGAATCTACCCAACGCGCCGCGCAGGCGTCACTCGAATGGTTCGAACGCGTGGGCCAATACACCGGGCAGGACCCGGTCCAGTTCACCTTCAACCTGCTCACCCGCAGCCGGCGCATCACGCAGGACAACCTGCGGCTGCGCGATCCGGAATTCGCTCTGAAAGTCGAGGAACACTTCGCCACCTCGCAGGGTCTGGAATCAGTCGCGCCGGCGATGTTCCAGCCGTACCGCATAGGCGGCTTGGAGCTGAAGAACCGCATCGTGGTCTCGCCCATGGATATGTACTCCGCCACCGATGGGATGCCGGCTGACTTCCACAAGGTGCACCTGGGCAGTAAGGCCATGGGCGGCGCCGGCCTGGTCATGACCGAGATGGTGTGCGTCTCGGCAGAAGGCCGTATCACTCCGGGCGACACGGGGCTCTACACGGATGAACAGCGCGACGCATGGGAAGACATTGTCGAGTTCGTCCACGGGCATTCCGACGCCAAGATCGGCGCCCAGATCGGCCACGCGGGCCGCAAAGCGTCCACCAAGCTGATGTGGGAAGGCATCGATCAGCCGCTGGATTCGGGCAACTGGGAGGTCATCGGCCCGTCCCCGCTGCCCTACGGACCGGACAACCAGGTTCCTCGGGAAATGGATCGTGCCCAGATGGATAAGGTCGTGGCAGACTTTGTCGCCGCCACACGTCGGGCAGACGAGGCCGGATTCGACTTGTTGGAAGTGCACGCGGCCCACGGTTATCTCCTCTCCTCCTTCCTGTCCCCGGTGGCCAACCACCGGACGGACGAGTACGGCGGCAGCGTGGAGAACCGGCTGCGCTTCCCGCTGGAGGTCTTCGAGGCGGTGCGGGCTGCGTGGTCGGCGGAGAAACCGCTGACGGTACGCATCTCAGCGACCGACTGGATCGACGGCGGCAACACGCTGGATGAAGCTGTCCAAATCGCCAAGGCGTTTGCGGCCCACGGCGCCGATGGAATTGATGTATCCACCGGCCAGATCGCTAAGGGGGAGAAGCCTCAGTTCGGCCGTAGCTACCAGACGCCGTATGCGGACCGGATCCGCCAGGAAGTGGCAGTTCCCGCGGGCATCGCTGTCATCGCTGTGGGAGCGATTTCCACTTACGACGACGCGAACTCGATCCTGCTGGCCGGGCGCGCCGACCTGATCGCTCTGGGACGAACACACCTGTATGACCCGCACTGGACGCTGCACGCGGCTGCGGAGCAGGACTACCGGGGCGACGGCGTCGCGTGGATCCCACAATTCCGGGCCGGACGGCGCAAACCGCCGAGCGCGCGCACGGACGCGGTCCGCCCGCGACTCTCCCTCATCCGGGAGGTTAACGAGACGGCGGACAACCCGCATCTACGCTGGAAGCCGTTGCGCCCGGCTGAGCCCGCACTGGCAGGCTAAGGTGCGTGGCGTCTGATGACCGACGACGGTTGGCCGGGGCAACGTCCCGGGCCAACCGTCATCGGTCACATTCGTATCCGCCAAGGCGAGCAGGCCGAAAGGGAAGGTTCAGTGAGCACACCCGCAGCAGAAATTCAGACGATCCACTACGGGCCGGAGGCGTCCCAGTGCGTTTTTTGCTGGAATCCAGCCGGCCACGCCGCCCCCGTCGGATTAGCCTTGCTGGTGCACGGCGGCTACTGGCGTGCCCAGTTCGATGCCTCGCTGATGGAACCCATGGCGTCCGACCTGAGCTCGCGTGGATGGGCGGTGGCGAACATCGAATACCGGCGCGGAGCGGCGGAGAGTGAGTGGCCTGAACCGCACGAGGACGTTGACGCGGCAATCCGCGCGGTCACTGAAAGCCCTTGGGCGCAGGAGATGCCCGGACCGCGGATTGCCATCGGTCATTCGGTGGGCGGGCAACTGGTCCTGCTGACCCGCGCGCCGGTTGACGCACTGGTTGCGCTGGCGCCTGTGACGGATGTGGCACGAACCTACGAAGAAAACCTGGCGGAAGGTGCCGTCGTCGAATATTTTGGCGCTGGCCGCCATGATTTGTACCGTGATGCATCACCGGTGCGGCATCGGCCGTCCTCCATCCCCACCTTGGTGGTGCATGGCGATGCTGACCTACGAGTGCCCTTGGACCACACCCGCGACTTCGTCCGCCAGGCCCGGACATATGGTGCCCAGGTCGAACTAAGCGTTCAGCCCGGCATGGACCACGTCCAACTCATTGACCCGCAGGCCGGACACTGGGACAAGGTTCTGACGTGGATCGATGAACAACAATCCCGGTTGGAAGGGGTGCCTTAACCGGGCCGCCATCGTCCGGCAGCGCTGATGCCAGCCCTGGCCGCTCGCTACCTCGTCATCGACCGGTGGGCCTCGGGCAGCTTTACCTTCTTCTCGCCCTTGAGCGCGCCGTCCATGGTTTCCTTCCACACCGGGGCGGCGACTTCGGAGCCGGTCAGGTCTGTGTAGGTCTTGCCGTAGGCCTTGACGCGTTTGAGCGGGTACTCCGCCCCGCCGCGCGGGTCGCCGAGCCAGACGGCGGCTGTGAGCTGCGGGGTGCCGCCCACAATCCAGTTGGCGGCGAAGTCGTTCGTTGTTCCGGTCTTGGCTCCGGCCTCCCGGTTTCCCTTGAGTTCGATGCGCGGCCCCAGGGTTCCTCGCGGGTTGAAGGGTTCCTTGAGCACATCGGCAACGGTGTCCGCGACAGCGGGTTTGATGGCGCGATGGCAATCCGGGTCCGGAACGGGCAGCTCTTTCTTCGTGTCGGTCTTGACTGCCTTGATGATGGTGACCGGTTTGCAGACCGTCCCGTTGCTCATGAAGGCGGCGTAGGCGCTGGCCATTTGCAGCGGCGTGACTTCGTAGGCGCCGAGGGCCAGCGAACCTTCCCTGCCGCTGAGCTTGTCGGGGTTGATGGACGTGATGCCCAGCTTGTTGGCCATCCTTGCCGCGTTGATGACGCCGACGCGCTCGACCAGCTTGATGAAGTAGATATTCACCGAGGCGCGGATGGCCTGGTACGCGTTGATGACTCCATAGTCGACGTTGTCGTAGTTGATGTACCCGCCCTTCGGGTTGTCCAGTTTCGGTGAACGGTAGGGGCCGTCCGCCCGGAACTTTTGGGAGGTGGGGATGCCCTGCGTGAGAGCCGTCGCGAGCACGATCGGCTTCATGGCCGACCCGACCTGGAAGGCGTGCCGGACGTAGACCACCTGGGTCTTGCCTTTGCCCTTGCCCCAGGCGCGGTTCTGCGCGATGGCGGCCACGTGGCCGGTTCCCGGTCGCACGACGGCGGTGCCCAGGGCCGCGCGGTTGTTGTTGCCCAGCGCCCTCTCCACGGCTTTTTGTGCTGCGTCGGCAGCCTTCCGGTCCAACGCGGTGGTCAAGGTCAGGCCGCCCAAGTTGAAGCGCTGCTCTCGGATTTCGGGGGTCTTGCCGAACGCCGGGTTGGACAGGAGTTCTTCGCGGGCCGCCTCGCAGTAGAACGGATACTTGGACCCGCCGCAACCGGATGGCACCTCGCCGCGCTTCACGCCCAGCGGGGCCTCGCGGGCGGCCTGCGCTTCGTCGGCCGGCAGTACTCCCTGCTTTTCCAGCACATCCAGCACGGTGTTGCGCCGCTCCGTGGCGGCTTCGGGGTTGGCGAACGGGTCGAAAGCCGTGGGCGCCTTGAGCAGCCCCACCAACAGGGCCGACTGTGCATAGTCGAGTTTGGCCGCCGGCGTGCTGAAGTAGTAGCGGGCCGCGGCCTCCACGCCGTAGGCACGGTTCCCGAAATAGACGGCGTTCAGGTAGCGCGTGAGGATCTCGTCCTTGGGCAACTGCTTTTCCAAGGCGACGGCATACTTCATCTCCCGGAGCTTGGCGTTGTAGGTGTTGCCTACAGCGACCTTGTCTTCCTCTTCGTTCCGCGCGTGGTTGACCAGCAGGTTCTGGACCAGCTGCTGGGTCAGGGTGGAAGCGCCCTGGACCTCGCTGTTGGTGGCGTTATGCATCAGTGCCCGGGCGATGCCCAGCGGGTCTACGCCGCCGTGTTCGTAGAAGCGGGCATCCTCCGTGCTGATCAGGGTTTTCTTGAAGGCCTCCGACACCTGGTCCAGCTCAACATCCACGCGGTTCTCGCTGGCGAACCGGGCGAATTCCTTGCCGTCCTTGTCCAGCAAAACCGTGTGCTGGGCCAACGGGCGATCCAGCGGCAGGTCGGTCGGCAGCTCTTGCCACATGTCCAGGACCGAATTGCCGACGGCGGACACGCCCACCGCCGCGGGTGCGACGATCGCCCCGGCCGCCAAGGCCGCGACGGCAACGCTCACCACCCACAAGTCGAGGCGCCGACGCCGGAGCTTCTTCTTCGGGCGGCGGGCAGACGCCATCAGTTCGTCGAGGTCGACCTGTTGAAACCTGTTTCGTCGAAAGGGCCACATGATGCGTTATGCGGGAAATCAACGTGACGGATGCATCCGCGCGCAGCCTTCGGGCGGGGCGTTGGGGAGCATTTCCTGACGCTGGATCCCACACCCCTCCTTCCCCGCAGTGGAGCAGTAGAGAAAATGGTAGAAGCTCAAAACCCCCTTCGGTAGGGGCCGGCCTACCCTGTTTTGGCCAGGGGAGGGGCGCCGGCGTGGAGGGCTGCTGCAGGATGGGCGAGGCGCCGGATAGGGTGGCCACGAACAGCCATTTCTGACCGAAGGAGAAACATGCAACGCGACGTGCAGACTGGTTTCGCGGACCAACAGACCGGTGGGCGCCCGCCGGCGGTGGCCACCGTGCAGATCGACAACCACCGGGTGACGGTCACCGAGTGGCGGTTTCCTCCCGGCGCGGAAACCGGCTGGCACGTGCATCCCGTGGACTACGTTGTGGTCCCCATGAGCACCGGGACCCTGACCCTGGAGACCAGCGAGGGGGCGTCGGCCAGCCAGTTGACCGCCGGCGTTTCCTACACGCGCACGGCAGGCAGCGAACACAACGTTGTCAACGAGTCCGACGACGACTTTGTGTTCGTCGAGATCGAGCTCAAGTAGGCGCTTGGCAGCAGCCCGGCCTACGGCGATTCAGCCGGTAACCACCTGTGCGTCGATGAGGACGGGGCCGCTGGCGGCGAGTGCCTTTTGGTAGGCGGCTTCGAATTCTTCGCGGGTGCTGGTGCGTTCGGCCGGGACGCCGTAGCCCTCGGCGATGGAGACGAAGTCGATGCCGCCTAGCTTCAGGCCGGGGACGTCGGGCACGCCCATGCGTTGGGCGAAGCCGGCGAGGGCGCCGTAGCCGGAGTTGTTGACGATGACGAACACGGTCCGCGTCTGCCGGCGGGCCGCGGTGTAGAGGGCGGTGATGCCGTAGTTGGCGGAGCCGTCGCCCACGGTCGCGACGATGGTCTTCTCCGGGGCGCCCAGGGACATGCCCACGGCTGCGGGCAGGCCGAAGCCCAGCCCGCCGGAGGCGGGGAAGTGGTACATGCCCGGGCGGTCGATGGCGATGCGTTCCAGGTAGTCCAGGTCCAGGGTGGTGGTCTCGTTGACGTAGGCGACGGTGTCGTTGACGTGGGTGTTAAGGAGTTCGAGGATTTCGGTGCCGGTCATGCCGTCCGGCGAGGTCTTGGCCGCCGGCAGCTCCCGGGTGCCCGGCTCACCGCGCCGCTGGCCCCGGTCCCTCACGCCGGCGGCCAGTGCCTTGGCCGCGCCTGCCACGTCGGCGACGACGGACCGGCCGAACGGCGCCCGGGTCGCCTCGCGCGGGTCCTGGGTCAGCTGGATGACGCGGGTGCCGGGCTCGAGGTAGTTGCTCGGCTCCCAGCGGTGGTACCGGAAGACGGCGGCGCCGAGGACCAGCACGACGTCGTGGCCGGCGAGCCGGTCGCGCACGGACTGGATGCCCGGGACCAGGACCGCTTGGAAGTTCGGGTGGGTGGTCGGGAACGGGCCCCGCGAGGGGGAGGGGGCGACGTAGACGGAGGCGTCGGCCTTCTCCGCCAGGGACACGACGGCGTCGAACACGGCCGGGTCCTCGACCGCGGCGGTGTCCACCTGCGGGCCGACGACCAGGGCCGGGTTCTTCGCGCCGTCGATCGCGTTGATCAGTTCCCGGGCAAGGTCCTCGCTGAGGCCGCCGGCGGTGGTGACCGAGCGCTCGGTGAGCAGGGCGTCGTCGTCGAGCGCGGACTCGGCCCAGTCATCGAGGGGGACCGAGACGTAGACCGGTCCGCGGGGCTGGGCGCAGGTTTCGAATACGGCCTGGGACAGGGCGCGCGGCACGTCGGCGGCGGCCAGCGGCTCGTGCGAGTACTTGACCAGCGGGGCCGGCAGGGCAGCGGCGTCGGCGCTGGCGAGCATCACTTCCTGGCCGACGGTTCGGCGGACCTGCTGGCCGGCGAGGATGACCATCGGGATGTGCCCGTAGTGGGCGTTGGTCAGGGCGCCCATGGCGTTGCCCGATCCGGAGGCGGCATGCAGGTTCACCAGCGCGGGCCGGCCCGTGGCACGGGCGTAGCCCTCGGCCATGCCCACGACCACCTGCTCGTGCAATCCGAGAACGAAGTCGAAGTCCCCGCCAAGGCCGGCGAGGAACGGGAGCTCGTTCGACCCGGGATTGCCGAAAATCGTGGTCATCCCGTGGGCGCGGAACAGCTCCAGCGTCGCCTCGAGAACCGTCTTCCTCTTGCCCGTCACTTCTGCTCCTCCAACTTCGCGAACCCGGCGGTCTCGGTACCGTGACCGGCCCCGCCGGCCCGACGTCGTGCCCTTGGACGCAGCCTAGGTGCAGCGAATCACTAAATCCAACAGTCGCCGGTTTCCCGGAAAGCCTGCTCCCGCCGTCAGCAGCGGTCATGTGCAGCCGAGCGGCAACGCGACGTCCCGGACGCGATAGCGTGGACTCCTGATGGTCCGGGCGGTTCGGACCCGAAAGGAGCAGCATCGTGTCCATCGTCGTCATTAACGCGCTCAAGGTCCCCGAGGGCTCGGGTACAGAATTGGAGGCGCGCTTCGCCGCACGCAAGCACGCCGTCGACTCCGCTCCGGGGTTCGAGGGCTTCCAGCTGCTGCGTCCGGTCGCGGGCGAAGAGCGCTACTTCGTGTACACCCAATGGGCCACCCGTGAGGACTTCGAGAACTGGCGCGACAACCGTGCGCCGCGGGATCACGGCTCGAAGACCCCCGTGGCCAGTGGGTCGGAGCTGCTCGAGTTCGAGGTTGTTGAGCTCGCCGACTGACAACAGTGGTTGGCCAGCCGCGCTCCGGGTCACAGGACTTGCGGCTGGCGCATCCGGACAAGTCCCGTGATGCCGCCGAGTACGAGGAGGCCCGCGGCCAGGGCGGCCAGCACAACGGGCGGCAAGGTCCCGTAAGCCACTCCAAAGCCGGCGGACCCCAGCGCCTGTCCGATGGCCAGTGCGATGAAGAGCCACGAAGTCCCTGCTCCGGCACTCTGAGGCCAAACGCTGCGCGCCCAGAGAATGAGCACGCCGGACAGGCTCATGTAGCCGGCACCGAAAACGGCCATGCCGGCATAAGCGACCCAAGTGCTGCCGGAGGCTACCGATATTGAGACTCCTAAGCTGGCGACGGCCAGGACGCTGGCAGAAAAGCACCATGCGGCCCGCAGGCCCATGCGCCTGGCCAAGGCTCCCGTGAGTACGCCGAGGACCCCGCCCAGGCCCAAGGCGATCCACAGCCATCCGGCCTGAGCGGCAGCAACGGAACCGGCTTCCGTAACCAGCAACGGTCCAAACGTCCAGATCAAGGCCGAGCCGGCTCCTGCAATGACCGCGGCCGCGGCCGGGACGAGGAGAAGGTGCCCCGGTCCATGGCGACGTTCGGGGCTCGAAGCCGCTGCAGCGGCTGGGAGGCCAGAGGTACCCGGATCAGCACGAGCCCGGACGGGATACCACGCCGCGACCGCCGCCGCCGCGCAGACCAGCGCCATGAGCACCCATGCCCCGGCAATCGAAGCGGCCATTGAGGCGACCATGCCGGCTCCCACCACGCCGACCGCCGTTCCCGAGTTCACCAGGGACTGTGCTGTCGCACTGGTGCGGCGTGCAACGAGCGCGTCGATAACCGGCACCAATGCGGGCGAGGCGAAGCCCCCGCCCATGCCGCCGACGAATACAGCCGCCACGAACATGCCCGGAGCTGAGGCGACAGCCACCCCCAAGCAGCCGACGGCGGCAGTGCCTCCGGCGAGAAGAAGTCCGGCCCGAGGAGCGCGGTCGACGAAGCGGGCGGCCGCCACGGCGGCTATCGAATAGGAGGTGAACTGTGCAGCCGCAGCCCATCCCAGCACCTCGGTAAGTTCCGGCCGCTGTGCGGCCAAGAGCGGGGCGAAGAGGCCGACCCCGAACCGGGCCATGCCATACGTGGCCGCGATCAACAGCATTCCGGCCAGCGCCACGCCAAGGCCGGAGCCGGCTCGACGACCCACCGTGATTCTGCCCATGGTCCGGCACCTCCCAGCACATAACGCCCGTTACACCAGAGCGAGCGTTACACAGATGGTAACCGACCGTCTGGGCGCGGCTCGCGCAGGAAGCCGGGCGCCCCGACCCGGACGCCGTCGCGGCCCGGTGCAACCCGCCCGGTCATAGGAGCAAGCTTCCGTTATCGTTAGGGCATGCCCGAGATGCCGGAAGTGCAGGGACTCGTCGACTTCCTGCGGCTTAAGCTCCTCCCGCCCGACGCCCCGCCCGCCCAGGTGGCCAAGGTGGAGGTGTTGTCCTTCTCCGTGCTGAAAACGGCGGACGTGCCGCCGGAGACGATGGGAGCCGAGCCGGTGTCCGCGGTCTCGCGCCGCGGCAAGTTCATCGTCATCACCGCCGGGCAGACGCACCTGGTGATGCATCTGGCCAAGGCCGGGTGGCTCCGCTGGTCGGATGCCCTGAAGCCCGAACCCCTGCGGCCCGGCAAGGGTCCCATTGCGCTGCGCGTGCGGTTTGTCGCGGCTGATGGCGCCGGTCAGCCCGGGTTCGACCTGACCGAAGCGGGGACCAAGAAATCACTGGCCGCCTACGTGGTCAAGGACCCAATGGATGTTCCGGGCATCGCCCGCCTGGGACCTGACGCGCTCGACGTCGACCTAGCGGCGTTCGCGCGGATGCTCGCCTCCCACTCGGGACAGATTAAGGGCCTGCTGCGGGACCAGTCGGCGATCGCGGGCATCGGGAACGCCTACAGCGACGAGATCCTGCACGCGGCGAAGCTCTCCCCGTTCGCCAACGCCTCGAAGCTGGATGCAGAGGACGTGGAGCGCCTGTTTTGGGCGATGCACCAGGTGCTCGAGTCGGCCATCGCTCACGCCTCCGGCCGTCCGGCCAGTGAGCTGAAGGATTCCAAGCGCAAGGCCATGCGCGTGCACGCTCGCACCGGCGAGCCCTGCCCGGTGTGCGGGGACACGGTCCGGGAGGTGTCGTTCGCGGATTCCTCGCTGCAGTACTGTCCCAGCTGCCAGACCGGCGGGAAGCTGTTGGCGGACCGGCGGATGTCCAAGTTTCTCAAGTAAACCCCCCGCCGTCCGGTGGTGCATGCCGTAGATATTCTGGTGTGTTCCTGATGGACGGTTCCTCCGACCGCGGTAAGTTCAAAGGTTCGACGCGTACTGCGGGAAAGAGGGTGCATGGTCACTGAACCATACGAGGCAAAACCTCGAGCCACTGACTTTGGTTTCGGATTGCACCACGTTCAGCTCGCACTTCCGCCGGGTGGTGAGGATGATTGCCGTAAGTTTTACGTCGAAGTCCTTGGGCTCACGGAGGTTCAAAAGCCGCCGGTATTGGCTGCGCGTGGTGGGCTGTGGGTGCGCGCCGATAACTTAGAGATTCATCTGGGAGTCGAGGAGAATTTCCGTTCTCAGCGGAAGGCTCATCCCGGAATCCTCGTTCGGGATATCGATGCACTGACCCGGCGAATAGAAGCTCATGGGCATGCTCCCGAGTGGGATGACAACTTCCCGGGAATGCGCCGGTTCTACCTGTGGGACAACAACGGAAATCGGCTCGAGTTCCTCTCGCCTCATAGCGGGTAGAAGAGCAGAGGGTGGCGGAAGCAGTGTTTGCTTCCGCCACCCGCTGTCGTCTGGGCGACCACCGGCGCCGCCTATTTCCTCAGGGGGAAGGCGGTAGCGATCAGGCGTGCGCCGCGCCGGCGCCGGCCGCCGCCGTCGTTGTTTCCGCGGCCAAGCTGCCGCGGATGAGGTCGGCGCAGCGTTCGCCGATCATCATCACGGTCAGGTTGGGGTTGACCGTCACGTGCTCGGGCATGACCGAGGCGTCAGCCACGCGCAGGCCGGTGACGCCCTTGACCCGCAGCTCGGGGTCCAGCGGCGACATGACGTCGTCCACCGGGCCCATGCGGACGGTGCCGACCGGGTGGTAGACGGTGTTGTGCGTCTTGCGGATGTAGTCCTGCAGCTCCTCGTCCGTCTGCGCATCGATGCCCGGCGAGAGCTCGCGGCCGGCCCACGGGGCCATGGCCGGCTGCGCGGCGATCTCGCGGGCCTTGCGGATGCCGGCGACCATCACGCGCATGTCGTGGCCCTCGGGGTCGGTGAAGTACCGGGGGTCGACCATCGGCTTGTCGCGGAAGTCGCGGCTGCGCAGCCGGACGGTGCCGCGGGAGCGGGCGTGCGTGACGTTCGGGGTGAGGCTGAAGCCGTTCTCCGTAGTGGGGTAGCCGTGCCGCAGGGTGTTCATGTCGAACGGCACCGAACCGTAGTGCATCATCAGGTCGGGGCGGTCCAGCCCCTCCTCGGTGGGCGTGAAGATGCCGATCTCCCACCACTGGGTGGATTCGGTGACCATCGGCTGCTTCGCCTCGAACTGGACCACTCCCTCGGGATGGTCCTGCAGGTGTTCGCCGACGCCGGGGGAGTCGACCAGGACCTCGATGCCGTGCTCCGCGAGGTGTGCGGCCGGCCCGATGCCGGAGAGCATCAGCAGCTTCGGCGAATCGATGGCGCCGGTGGACAGCACTACCTCGCGCCGCGCGGACAGCGTGTGTGTGCGGCCGAAGGCATTGTCCACGATCTCGACGCCGGTGCAGCGCTTGTCCGCGTCGATCACCAGCCGGCGGGCGCGCAGGCCGGTCAGCAGGGTGAAGTTCTCCCGCTCGATGATCGGGTGGATGTAGGACACCGAACTGGAGGAGCGGGTGCCGTCGGCCCGGCGGTTGATCTGGAAGAAGTTGGCGCCGTTGACCACGGTGGTGCCGTCGTTGAAGGTGGCCCGCGGGATGCCGGCCTGTTCGCAGGCATCCAGCAGCGCGACGCCGGTCGGGTCGGCCGGCGGGACGTTCATGACGTGCACGGGGCCGGAGTCGCCGTGGTGCGGGGCGTCCGGGCCGGCGTCCTCGTTGGTCTCCAGCCGCTTGTACAGCGGCCAGGCCGCCTCGGCGTTCCAGCCGGTGACGCCGTGCTTGGACTCCCACTCGTCCAGGTCCTCGCGCGGGGCCCAGAAGGCGATGCAGGAGTTGTGGCTCGAGCAGCCGCCCATGACCTTCGCGCGCGAGTGGCGCATGAAGGAGTTGCCGTTCTCCTGCGGCTCGATCGGGTAGTCCCAGTCGTAGCCGGACTCGAGCAGCTCCATCCACCGGTCCAGCTGCAGGACCTCGGGCACGCCCCGGTCGTCCGGGCCGGCCTCGACCAGCGCCACGGACACCGCAGGGTGTTCGCTCAGGCGTGCGGCGACGGCGGCGCCGGCGGATCCACCGCCGACGACGATGTAGTCGAATTCCCGGTCGACGAGGTTCTCGACGTTGTCGATGTGCATCAGTTCTCCTTGCCGTGGTCAGCGAACCAGCCGGTCACCTGCGGGCTGGTGTTCTGGTAGATGTGCTTGGCTTCCTGGTACTCGGCCAAACCGGTGGGGCCGAGCTCGCGGCCGACGCCGGACTGGCCGAAGCCGCCCCACTCGGCCTGCGGGAGGTAGGGGTGGAAGTCGTTGATCCAGATAGTGCCGTGACGCAGCCGGCCGGCAACGCGCTGGGCCTTGCCTGCGTCCTGGGTCCAGACGGCTCCGGCCAGGCCGTAGATCGTGTCGTTGGCGGTGGCCACTGCCTCATCCTCGTCGCGGAACGTCTCCACGGTCACCACCGGGCCGAAGGCTTCGTCCACGACCACGGACATCCCCCGCTCCACGCGGTCCAGGACGGTGGGCAGGTAGTAGAACCCGTCGTCGTACTCGGGGCCCTCGGGGGCGGCGCCGCCGCAGCGCAGCCGCGCGCCCTCTTCCACGCCGCGCTTCACGTAGGCGTCCACCTTCTCCCGGTGTGCCGCCGAAATCAGCGGCCCGGTTTCCGCGGCCTCGTCGAACGGGCCGCCCAGGCGGATGCCCTCGGCGCGGCGGACGAGCTCGTCGACGAAGCGCTCCGCGATCGACTCTTCGACCAGCAGGCGCGCGCCCGCGGAGCAGACCTGCCCGGAGTGGACGAAGGCCGCGTTCAGGGCGTTGTCCACGGCGGCGTCGAAGTCGGCGTCGGCGAACACCACGTTCGGGTTCTTGCCGCCGAGTTCCAGCGCCACCTTCTTCACGGTGCCGGCGGCGGCCGCCGCGACCACCTTGCCGGTCACCAGGCCGCCGGTGAAGGAGACAAGGTCGACGTCGGGGTGTTCGGAGAGCGGTGCGCCCGCCTCCGCGCCGGGGCCGGTTACCAGGTTCGCGACGCCGTCGGGCAGGCCCAGGTCCTTGAGCAGTTCCATGGCCAGGATGGCCGTGGACGGGGTGAGCTCGGCGGGCTTGAGCACGAAGGTGCAGCCGGCGGCCAGCGCGGGCGCGATCTTCCAGGCGGCCTGCAGCAGCGGGTAGTTCCAGGGCGTGATCATGCCGCAGACGCCCACCGGCTCGTGGACAATCCGGCTGACGACGGCGGGGTCCCCGGCGTCGACCACGCGGCCGGCTTGCTGCGAGGCGATCTTGCCGAAGTACTCGAAGGAGGCGGCGATGTCGTCCATGTCCATGCGGCTTTCGACGATCCGCTTGCCGGTGTCCAGCGACTCGGCGCGGGCGAACTCCTCGCGGCGCTCCCGCAGGCCTGCGGCGACCTTGAGCAGGAAGTCGCCACGCTCGGGCGCCGGCACGGCCGCCCACACGCCGGAGTCGAAGGCGGCGCGGGCCGCGGCGATGGCCCGCTCGGTGTCGGCACGGCCGGCCTCGGACACGGTGGCAACGACCCGGCCGTCGGCCGGATTGCGGATCTCGCGCACCGCGCCGTCGGCGGCCGGCTCCCAAGCGCCGTTGATGAACAGGGTGGAGGCGGTAGTGGTCATGGTGTCTCCTTCGAAAGTGCGGCGACGGGTTCTGGGACGGCGGCGACGGGTTCGTCGACGGTGTCGTAATCGGTTTCCCAGTCCGCCTTGGGCGGGACGTTTTCGGCGGCGGTGCTGTAGGGCAGCGTCGCGCGGTGCTGGTGCAGGAACTCGAGGTGCACCTCGTAGTGGTCCAGCACGTCGGCGATGACCTCGTCCTTGCTGTACCCCATGAGGTCGTAGCCGTGGCTGCCCTCGAGCGAGAACACCTCGATGCGGTAGTACTTGCCGCCGGCGGCGGAGGAGCGCGCATAGGACGGGACGTCGTTCTGCACCGGATAGATCTGGTACTTGAAGGTGCGTTCGCCGTCGAGCTCCACGCAAAGGTCCGCGGTGTCGATCCCGAAGGCATCGACGGTGCTGGTCTTCAGCGTGGCCTCCAGCCCGCGGGCGGCGAGGTCGGTGCGGACGTCGTTGAGCGCGGGCATGGCGACCTCGGCCACGAAGCGCTGGGCCTGCCGACGGCCCGGGTAGTTCATGGCCCGGGCCAGGCGCTGGCGCCAGCCGCGGCGTCCGTCCGCCCCGTGCGGCACGTTAGTGCGGGAGTTCAGCACGGAGTGGAGGCCGGCCTGGTAGCTGTCCGCGAGGGCCGTTTCCAGCCGCAGCGCCTTGTAGAGGCCGAGCATGATGAAGACCAGCACCACCGAGAACGGCAGGCCCATGATGACGGTGGCGCTTTGCAGCGTGGGCACCCCGCCCACCAGCAGCATGGCCAGGGTCAGCAGGCCGGTGGCGACTGACCAGAAAACGCGCAGCCACTTGGGGCCGTCTGAATCGGCGTCCTTGAGGTAGGAGGTGAAGTTGCTCATCACCAGGGCACCCGAATCGGCGCTGGTGACGTAGAACAGCAGCCCGGTGAAGGTGGCGATCGCGGCGCTGAGCGGGGCCATCGGGTACTGCTCGAGCAGACCGTAGAAGGCCCGCTCCGGCTGGCTCATGGCCACCTCGCCGAACGCTGCATTGCCGCCCATCACGATCTCGAGGGCGCTGTTGCCGAAGATGGAGATCCACAGCAGGATGAAGGCAAACGGCACCACCAGCACCCCGACGACGAACTCGCGCAGCGTGCGTCCGCGCGAGATGCGCGCCAGGAACAGGCCCACGAAGGGAGCCCAGGCGATCCACCAGGCCCAGAAGAACAGCGTCCAGCCGTTCAGCCACTCGTCGGGCCGGTCGTAGGCGAAGGTGTCCAGCGCCATCGACGGGAAGCGGGAGAGCGTGTCGCCGATGTTGGTCACGATCCCGTCCAGCAGGAACCGGGTGGAGCCGGTAATCAGGATGAAGACCATCAGGGCGATCGCCAGGACGACGTTGAGCTCGGACAGCCGGCGGATGCCCTTTTCGATCCCGGTGAGCACCGAGATGGTCGCCATCAGCACCGCCACGGCGATCAGGGCGATCTGCACCACCGTGTTCTCCGGGATGCCGAACTGGAAGCTCAGGCCGTAGTTGAGCTGGGCGACGCCGATGCCCAGGCTGGTCGCAATGCCGAAGATGGTGCCGAGCATGGCCGCAATATCGACGGCGTGGCCCACCGGCCCGTGGATCCGCTTGCCGAGGATCGGGTAGAGCGCCGAGCGGATGCTGAGCGGCAGGTTGTGCCGGAAGGCAAAGTAGCCCAGGGCCAGCCCCATCAGGGCGTAGAGGCCCCAGCCGAGGATGCCGTAGTGGAACAGGGTCCAGACCACGGCCTGCCGGGCGGCCTCGACCGTGGAGCCGTCGCCCGTCGGCGGTGCCAGATACTGAGTGACCGGCTCCGCGACCGAGAAGAACATCAGGTCGATACCGATGCCCGCGGCGAAGAGCATCGCCGTCCAGGTGAAGAGGTTGAAGGTGGGGCGCGAATGGTCGGGCCCCAACCGGGTCTTGCCCACGCGGGAGAGCGCCACGAAGAGGACGAAGGCCAGGACGGCGACGACGATCAGCGAGTACCACCAGCCGAAGGTCTCGCCCACCCACGCGACGGCGGTGCCGATCACTGCGTCGGCCGATTCGCGGTCCAGGATGGCCCACAGCGCGATGCCGAGGACGCCCGCCGCGGAGCCGATGAAGACGGTCCAGTTGACCCGCGTCCGCGGCTCGACGGCGGCGCTGCCGGTGGGCGGCTCCGGTGGGGCGGTGCCGGGGACGGGGCGGTTACTGTCTTCGCCGTTGAGCTTAGGCTCGTCAGATTCGGGCGGCGTACTCATATCGGTCTCGTACCTCGCATCGTAGGAGTGCTGGTCGCGGTCTCGCTGTTGTCTTGGCCGGGTGAGGGCAACTCTCGACGCTAGCAAGAGCAGGAATTTACCCGCATGCGCGCGTATAGCACATGAACTAAGTGAGGAGTATCACCTCATGAAGTGGCGAGGTTCACGTCGATTGCCCCGCGTGTTCTGTTTACGGGAGGTCAGTGGGGCGCCACCAGAAGGGAATGCGTCAGGCGCCGTCGTCGTAATACTGGCTGTTCGTCCCGAACTCCGGATCCTGCTCGGAGCGGATCATGCGGTGGTCTTCGGGGTGGTCAAGGCAGGGGCTGGTGAAGGAGAGGACGACGGCGCCCACGCCGCCGGCAACGTGGTGCGCGGCGGTGGCGCCGAGGTCGCCGTTCCGGAAGTAGAGGGTGCGCACGTCGCCGGTTTCGGCGGTGGCCTCGGTCTTTTGCTCCCAGCCATGTGCGGTCAGGTAGCCGGCGGCGGCGTCGAGGGCTGCGTTGGCCTGGTCCGCGTCCGCTACCTTGCCGGTGGCCCGGGCGATCCAGGCGGTCTGGGTCTGCGGTTGTGCGTCCTCGGGGCGCAGGCAGGTTTGTTCGCGCAGCAGGCTGACCTTCAGGTCGGCGGCGGTGGATGCCTCGGCGATCGCCTGGGGGAGCAGTTGCTCGAGCTGGCGGCCGTAGTCCTGGGACGTCGGTTGTATCTCCTGTGACTGGTTCTCCTGCGGCATGGCGCAGCCTCCTAGAATGACGGCGGAAAGGGTGGAAGTCGCGGTGAGGGCGGCTGCGAAGCCGGGGCGCCGCCGTCGTTCTTCGCCGCGCGGGCGGGCCGGGCGGTGCCAGGGGGAGCGAGCCCGCATGTTCATTTCTCCAGACTTTCGACCGTCACGGTTTCAAGGTTGCCATATGCGTAGTCCTCGGGATCCTGCTTGAGCGGGCTGGTGATCAGCGGGCCGTAGGGGGAGTAGGTTTGCTGGATTCGGTCCTCGACAAACGTGCTGACGCTGGTGCCTTCGACGACGCCCTGGATGTTGGTGGCCGAGGTGGAGCCCGGCCAGAAGTAGTCGGTGTGCCCGTCCATCAGCGAGCCGGGGTCCTCCGGTCTCAGGAAGCCGGTCTCGAGCCGGACCGGGTCCATGGCGGTGGGGCTGCCGCCGCGCCAGAACGACGCGCCGTGGTAGCCGCCGCCGAGCATCTGGGCGGCGCTGATGGGGTCGTCGCGGGTTTGCAGCCAGTAGCGGTGGGCCTCGGGGTTGGCGGTGTCCTCGGGGCTGCCCACGTTGTGCCCGGTGCCGGCCGGTGCGACGTAGACGATGTTGGTGGAATCCAGGCCCTCGCGTTCGGCGGTGCCCAGCAGCGAGCCGCCGGCGCTGTAGCCGATGTACGTGGTGCGGGCGTCGGGCCGGGTCTCGAGGTCGAGGGCGTGGTCGAAGGCGGCCAGCAGGGGCCCGCCCCGCTCGTTGAACGAGGTGGTGATGTTGTCGGGGACCTCATCCGGCAAGTCGGTGCCCTGCCAGTAGAAGGAGACCGTGCCGGCGGGCGGTTCGCCGTTCACCGCGTCGAACCGGGCCGAGTAGGCCTCCAGCTGACCCAGGTCGGCGCCGGTGCCCGGGACCAGGGCGGCCACGGTCCTGGTGTCCGGCGTCAGGGTGCCGTTCATGGTGACGATCCGGCCGTCGCCGTCCAGGCTAACCAGGACCACCTGGGAGTGATGGCCGACGGCGTAGTCCAGTCCCGTCCTGAGCGTTGCCAGCCGGTCGTGTTCGGCCTGCCAGGTGTCGAGGTCGGCGGCGTACTGCCGGTAGGCCCGCTGGTAGACCATCCGCGGGTGGCCTTGCTGATTGCCCGCGGCCGCGACGTAGTCGCTGAGGTCGGGCTGTGGGCCCAGCTGTGCCTGCCGGGTCGCCACGGTTTCGCGGTAGCCGGCGGCGGTGATGGCGTTGGCCCGGATCCGGCCGGCGAAGGGGATGCCGTTCAGGCCCCCGAACACCGCCGGGTAGAGCAGCAGCAGCCGTTCCTGTTCGGCCGGCGCCAGGGTGAGCCAGGCCTCGCGGATTCCCGCGATCCCGCCCTCGGTCAGCGCGGCGTCGCCGGCCATCGCCTCCGCCATGGCGGCCTCGGACGAGCCGGGCATCCGCCACGCGGGGAGCTTGTGGGCCGCCAGCAGGGCGGCACCCTCGGGGTTGGCCGCGGCCCAGGCCCGCAGTTCCTCGTCGGTGAGCCCGGCCAGCGACGGCAGGTACGACTCCGGCGTCAGCGGGCCGAACCGCTCGTCGAGCCCGCTGGTGAAGTGGGCCCACGGCGGGGAGGACGGCCCGGCGGCCAGCAGCGGGGTGGGCGGCAGCGAGTCGACGGTGCCGCCGATGGCCCGCAGGGCGGCGGCGGTTTCCGCGGTCAGCGCCTGCCAGTCGGCCCGCAGGGAGCGGACGCGTCCGTTGAAGGCCTCCGCCCGCTGCTCCGCTTGGTCCGCCTCGTCGCCCTCCTGCGAGTCCGCGCCGTTCAGCGCCCTGGCCAGGCCGGGGCGTGCCGCCGCGAGTTCTTCGGACTCCGCCTGCAGTGCCCGGCCGGAGGCGACGAAGACCGTGACGGCTTCCCGGGCAGCGGCCAGCGCCGCAGTCCATTCCCGCATGGGTCCGTCCAGCTCATTCAGGGCGGAGTGGACCTCCAGCTCGGTGTCCGGTTGCTGATAGGCAAAGCTCAGCCCGGCCCACGCCGCACCGGCGTCGACCAGGTAATTTGCCGCGGACTCGGCGCGCAGGGACATCTCCCGGACCGCATCGCCCAGCCGGTCCCAGGGGACGTTGATCTCCGGGACGCTGCCCAGTCGCACCGTCACGGCTGCGGCACCGGCCCGAAGCCGCGCGGGGCAAGGACGGTCGAGTGGTCGGCGTTCAGGGACTCGGCGAAGGCTGCGGCTTCGGCGGACATCCGCCCGTCGGCCTCGACGAACAGCTCCGCGGTTTCGGCCACGACCCGCGACTTGTTGTACACGAGGCCGGCAATCCGGTGGCCCACGTCCCGCCGCGGCGACCAGAACCCCGCGAACGCGTCGGCTACGTCCGTGGCACTGCCGAACAACGACGCCGCCTCGTCGCCTGCCGCCGCCGTGTCGCCTGCCGCCTTGTCCAGCGACTGGCCGTCCGCGGCCACGTCCACCAGGATCATGTGGAGCTGCCTCGGATTGATCCGCCAGCTGCCCATCCCGCCGCCCTCCCCCGCTTAACCGTTTCCCTCACACTGTTGCATGCGGCACCGCAGAACTGAATGGGGACGACTACCCATGGTTTATCGATTTGGCACTTCCGGCGGGTTCACGGCCCGGAACCCCTGGCCCCCGGCGCGGGGCGGGGACATACTGGGTCTCCATGCTGAAACGAGATCCGGGGAGGTTGCATGGAACGTCCGGAACAGTGGGGGGCCGCCCGCCGGCCGACTGGACCCGAAACCCTGTATTCGCCGTTCATGGAATTCGATCCGGGCCAGCTGTCGTGGCGGAACCAACCCGCGCCCGCGGAGCGCATCGGCCGCAGCTACAACGGCCTTCGCGTTGTGGTCGTCGTCGTCCTATTACTGATCGGTTTCGGACAGTCAGTGGTGCTCATCTCGATGCTGGCCAGCGCCGCATTAGGTGACGCTCCGCCTCAGCTGCCGGTCGCCGTCGTCCTGACGGCAGCCTGTTTCCTGGGCCTTGGCGCGATTGGCAGGCACTGGGGCGTCGCGGCGCCGAAAAAGGTTGCCCGGCAACTGGTCTTCGGCGCGGGCGGCGCGGCCCTGTCGGGCGGTTGGTCCCGGTTTCGGCCGGAGGACATCGCCAAGGGCGCGGAGGGCGAGCGGTGGACGGCGCAGGCACTGGAGACCCTGCTGGCCATTCCCGGGACCCGGATCTTCCACGGGCTGCGGTTCCCGGGCAGCCACGTGGCGGACATCGACCACGCCGTCATCAACGGCGACCGGGTGGTCTATATCGACTCCAAGTTCTGGAAACCCGGGCAATACCAGTGGATCGACCGGGAGACGCTGGCCTCCGTCCATCCGCGCGGGTTCAGGCGGCGGACCATCCACATGGACGTTGTGCAGACCGACCCGCGCACGGCCAGGGTTGCGGCCGAGGTCGCCTGCCACGTCATTGCCCATCCGAATGCGCCGGGCCCGATCACGTTCACGCCCGGGCACCAGATTTCTCCCACCGGCATCCCCATCACGGGCGTGCAGACCGGCGTCGACGGCATTGGCCACTGGCTGCTGCAGGGGCAGAAGGCAGGAACGGTGAACCGCTACGCGCTGGCGAGGCTGCTTGCCATGCAGAAGAAAGCACCGGCCGGTACCGGTACACGCCGGACCGGCCGCGGGCACCGGCGCTGATCTTCCAGCGGGCGGGGCGCGTGGACAGGCGCCTGTCGAGACGGTGAACGACGGCCGCCGAGCTGCCTGCGACCGGACAGGTTGCCCGGGCCGGACCAGCTGCGGCGGCCGTCGTGTTGTGGCCGGGGAGGTTTAGCTGTCGCTGACCGTGAAGCGGGTCTTCCGGTGCGCGGGCTTTTCGATCTCGTCCAGGATGGCCACGGCCATCGTGCCGGTGGTGGTGTGTGATTCGCCGTCGGCGGCATACAGGAGCCGGTCCGTGCCCAGCACCGGGGCGGTGGCGTCACCGGGCGTGAACAGCGCCGAGGGGGACACCCCGACCCAGTCGACGTCCGTGACGCCGCGCAGGTATTCGAGTTCCTTCAGCTGGTTCTCCGGGATGGAAATCCACGCCTCGGCGCTGGGGATGTTGCGGATGTCCTCGACGAACAGGTGGTCGTCGTCGCCGGTGGTCAGGCTGCCGGCGCCCAGGATGAAGACCAGGCGGGGAGTGGTTTCCCCGGCGAGCTCGACCAGCGAGCGGGCCAGGTCAACGTGCCGGTAGGCCTCGTGCGGAGCCGTGCCGAACGCATTAACGACGACGTCGAAGGCTGCAAGGTCTTCGGCGCCGAGGGAGAAAGCGTCGCGTTCCAGTACCGCGGCGTCCGCGCCGAGGACGTCCCCGGCCTTTGCGGCGCTCCGGACGATCGCTGTTGTCTGGTGGCCGCGTTTGGCCGACTCGTGGAAGAGGGCGCGTCCGGCGTTGCCCGTGGCTCCGATGATTCCGATCTTCATGCTGTCCTTACGTTGGCGTGATGTCTTTCAAAAGGCTTGGCCTCTGCTAGGTGCAATCGATTGAAGCATCAACTTATTCCGGGGTGAGTGCCTCCAGGCGACGGACCGCCCGCTCCCCGGCCGGCCGTAAGTGCCGCCGAGGCGGCCGCCCGCTCAGTCAGGGCCGGCCGTCGTCGTCGTTAGGCAGGCAAGTGAGCATGGGCCGGGAGGCCCAGCTAGGTGGCAGGCGGGGACACAGCCTCCATGACGCGGCGCAGGACGTCGCTGCGGGACCCAACCGCGTCGACGACCTGCCAGTCCAAGGACTTGGCCCTTCGCAGGTAGACGTTGCGTGCCGCCCGCAGGTAGTCCGCCGACTCGGAATCCTCGCCCCGCGCGATGATCCGGGTGTGCGCCGCCTCGGCGGGCAGATCCAGCAGCACGACGACGCCTGGCCGAGGCAGGGCTCGGACCAGCCAGGGCAGGACGCCTCCCGGCGGCAGGCCACGCACGTCACGAAGGACCTGCTGGCAGTGCAGGTGCCGGTCCATCACCGTGGTTCCCCGGAAGGCTGCCGCCCGGAGGTGGGCAGCCAGCACGTTCACAATGCGCACCATCGACTCGAACCGGTCGGCCCAGCGCGGAGTAATGCCGATGCCGAGGCGTGCAGCTGCCCGGGACAGCCAGCGCCGTCCGGCCGGGTTACGCACTAACTGCGCGTAACGGCCCGCCGCCCGCTCAACTTCGACCAGCGAGGCCGCGGCCGTCGTCTTCCCGGCTCCGTCGATGCCGAGGATAACGACGGTTCTCCGCGGGGGCCGCCGCGGGCCGCGTCCGGTTTCCGTGGGCAAAAATTCCCTGCTCTCCTGTGGTGATGTCTCCTCAACAACGCACGCGCGGCCGGGATCGATGCCCGGTCGGGCTGTGAATTTGCTGAGACATGCCGAGCAGGCGAGGGGCTCCGAGCCAGAAAGACGACGGCGGCACGTGAGCGCCGCCGTCGTCCCTATGGGGCGATCGGTACCGCGGAATTCAGGCAGGCAGGTGAGGGTAGTCTTCCGAGCGGTCCTGGAAGGCGAGAACCGCCGGGTTGGCGATGACGCCGTCGCGGATCTCGATGGCCCGGCTGATCGTCTCGTCCTCGAGCCAGCTGCCGGGTCCGCCCATCACGGTGCGCAGGAACGGGATCAGGGCCGTGCTGATCTCCCAGGTCGCGGAATTCCACAGGTACGACGGCGTGTGGTCCACGGCGTAGTAGCTCACGTGGTTGCCGACCTCGAAGGTGGGTTCGGCGAAGGTCGTCATCTTCGCCCAGCTGAAGCCCATGCCTTCGTCGCAAGAGACATCGACGATCAGGCTGCCCGGCCGGAAGCCGTCCAGGTCCGCCTCGTCGAGGTAGATCAGCGGGTTGTTGGGGTCCTGCAGCGTGCAATTGACCACGATGTCCCGCTCGGCGAGGAACGGAGCCAGCGGCACCCGTCCGTCGTCGTCGGTGATGACGTGGCTGAGGTGCGGGGCGGTGGCGTCCTGGTCGAACTGGGTGATCCGCGCGGAGTGGATCGGGGATCCGACGGCGGCCGCCGCGCGGTTGGTCAGGACCTGCACGTCGTGGATGCCGTGCGCGTTCAGGGCGGTGACCGCGCCGCGGGCCGTGGCGCCGAAACCAATGACGACGGCGGTGAGCGGGCGGCCGTAGTCGCCGGTGGATCCTGCCAATTCCAGCGCATGCAGCACCGAACAGTAGCCGGCCATCTCGTTGTTCTTATGGAAGACGTGGAGGGCGAACCTGCCGTCCGCGGCCCAATGGTTCATCGCTTCGAAGGCGATCAGCGTCAGTCGCTTGTCGATGGCCAACTGGGTGATGGCCCGGTCCTGGACGCAGTGCGGCCAGCCCCAGAGGATCTGGCCGTCGCGGAGTTCGGCAAGGTCTTCCGGCTGCGGCTTGGGCAGCACCACCACGTCCGCTGCTGCAATGAGTTCCTCGCGCGGCGCCATGCGTCCCACCAGTTGTTCCAGGTGCGCGTCGGACACGCCGAAGCGCTCGCCGTAGCCCCGTTCGAGGATGATCCGCTCGCGGAGGTCGGCGTCGAGGCGCTCGATGTGCGCAGGATGGAGGGCCAGCCTGCGCTCATCGGGCTTTCGCGTAGTTGCCAGGACTCCGAGCGAGAGCAGAGTCAAAAGCCTCAGCGCTTCTTGATAGTGGTCAGGGTCTCCGAGGCTGCGGCGCCGGCGGCCTTGGCCTTCTTGTCGCTGCGCTTTTCCTTGATGGACTTGCCCGATTTCTTCGATGCGGTCTGTCGGGGAGATTTGTCGGCCATGAGTGCCTCCTTGGCGCCAGCAAAGAATGCTGCGCCTTAACGGGAGCACAGACGTGCTCCGTACTCCTGACCATACGCCATCGCGCGTCAGGCAGGTGCTCCGGTGGCCGTCGGCGGTGCACGTTGTGGCACGACGGCGGGAATGGGGCGGCAGTCCGGCTGCGGTCGAGGACGACGGTGGGGGATGCGCTGTCGCGGGGCCGTCCTGAGTCCTGGTCCCATCGACGGCCGCCGGAAACGCCGAAAGCGGCCGATACCGCCGAAAGCGGCCGAAAACGGCGAAACGGGCCGATAATGTCGTAGCCCTGTCGGATATGGGCCCGTTTCGACGCGGGTGCTTCGGCATTGGGGCATGGTGGGCGCCGCGAGAGGTGAAACTGCCGGGCCTGCGGGTTGGAGCGCCAGAGCGCTGAGGCGTGGAACACCAGGGCACAGGGGCTTGAAGCGCCAGAGCCCCGCGAGGCGTGGAGTACCGGAGCCCTGAGGCTTGGAGCGCCAGAGCGCCCGTGATTCAAACACCAGTACGCTGGATCTCAGACGTGAGTAACCGGGAGGGTGGATGTCCGAGACGACGGTAACAGAGGTGATGGCCGAGCTGGCCGCGCTTGAGGACCCGAAGGTGCGCGAGGCGAACGAGAAGCGCGGCGACGACCACGGCGTTAACCTCGGCAAGCTGCGCGCTGTCGCCAAGCGGTTGAAGACCCAGCAGGATTTGGCGCGCGGGCTGTGGGCCACGGGCAACACTGCAGCCCGGCTGCTGGCCCTGCTGATCTGCCGGCCGAAGGATTTCGGACGCGACGACCTGGACGCCATGCTGCGCGAGGCGCGCGCCCCCAAGGTGCACGACTGGCTGGTGAACTACGTGGTCAAGAAGAGCCCGCACGCCGAGGAGCTCCGCGTGGCCTGGACCGGCGACGCGGATCCGGTGGTCGCCAGCGCCGGGTGGGCGCTGACCACCGAACGGGTGGCGAAAAAGCCCGAGGGCCTGGACCTCGAGGGACTGCTGGACACCGTCGAGGCCGAGATGAAGGACGCGCCGGACCGCCTCCAGTGGGCCATGAACCACACCCTCGCCCAGATCGGCATCGACCACGCCGAGCACCGCGCCCGCGCGATCAACATCGGCGAACGCCTCGGGGTGCTCAAGGACTACCCGACGCCGCCGAACTGCACGTCCCCGTATGCGCCTGCCTGGATCAACGAGATGGTGAGCCGGCAGGCCAAAGCCTGAGCGCTCGTTAGCGGCGCCGTTGCGAAGACCCGCACCGGAGCCGCCCCCTCAGCGGATCTTAGGCGGCGACGGCGACTCGAAGGTCAACCGCAGGCGTCTACAGCACCTTCGCCAAGAACGCCTTCGTCCTCTCCATCTGCGGGTTGGCGAGCACATCAGCCGGCGCGCCGGATTCGACGATGGTCCCGGCATCGAAGAAATGAACGGTATCGGCAACCTCACGTGCGAAGCCCATCTCGTGGGTGACCACCACCATGGTCATGCCTGCACGGGCGAGTGCCTTCATCGCCTCAAGGACTTCCTCGACCAACTCCGGATCCAGTGCGGAAGTGGGTTCGTCGAAGAGCATGATTTCGGGGTCCATGGCCAGAGCGCGCGCAATCGCCACGCGCTGTTGCTGTCCGCCGGAAAGCTGGTGCGGGCGTTTCTGCGAATGGTCGGCCAGGCCCACCTTCGCCAGTTCATGCAGTGCCCGGGTGCGGGCGGCGGACTTGGAGACGCCTCGGACCTCGGTCAGCGCGCAGGCGACGTTTTCCTCGGCAGTCAGGTGCCCGAAGAGGTTGAAACGCTGGAAGACCATGCCTATGCGCGAGCGGAACGCGGCGAACTGCTTGGGGGTCCACTCGTAGTAGCGTCCATTCCGATACTCGTACCCGACGTGCCGCCCGTGGACCAGCAGCGTGCCGTCGTCGTACGCCTCCAGCGCATTCAGGCAGCGCAGGAAGGTGGACTTGCCCGAGCCGGAGGGCCCGACGATGCAGCTGACCTCGCCGGCGGCAACCGTGAAGTCCACGCCGGTGAGTACCTGGTGGGCGCCGAAGGACTTGGTGACGCCGTGGGATTCCACATGCAGCTTGTGCGCCCGAGCCGTGGAGGCGGTACCGCCGGCGGCCGTCGCGGGGGATGACGCGGAGACAGGTTCGCCGGCGCGAGGTGCAGGGGAGGCGGAAAGGCTGTTGGGTTCGGTAGTCATGGGAGATCCTTTCCGGCCGTGGCGACATCATCCGCCGCGCGCGGTTCCGCCGTCGTTCTCTTGGCTGTAACGGTCTTGAGCAGGAAGCCCGGCCTGCGGACCAGACGCACGGCGTCGGCTCCGAAACGGGCCTCGAGCTTGGACTGAAAAAAGGTTGCGATGGCGGTCATGACCATGTACCAGAGCGAGGCAACGATCAGCAGTTCCATGATCAGGTTGTTCTGCTTGTAGATCTGACTGGCGTTGGTCATCAGGTCGTTGCCCGCGACGACGTACACCAGCGACGTGGTCTTAAGCATGGAGATGAACTCGTTGCCGGTGGGCGGGATGATGATGCGCAGCGCCTGCGGCAGCACGATCTTCCGCATCCGCTTGCCCGGGGTCATGCCGAGCGCATACGCGGCCTCGCTTTGGCCGGCGTCGACGGCCTGGATGCCGGCGCGCACCGTTTCAGCGAAGTACGCCGCAAGGTTCAGCCCTAGCCCGAGCAACGCCGCGTTGAACCCGGTCATCACGTCATTGGTGTTCCACATATAGCCGATGTTGGTGAACGGGACCTGGATGATCAGCGACGGGAACAGGAAGGCCAGGTTGTACCAGAAGATCAGCTGCACGAGCACGGGGGTGCCGCGGAAGAACCAGATGTACAGCGTGGATAGCCAGTTCAGCACTGGGTTGTGCGAGAGCTTCATGACTGCCAGCAAGACGCCGAGGACCAGCCCGAGCACCGTGGCGAGCACGGAGATCATCAGGGTGACCCAGATCCCGTCGATAATCTTGGGGAAGAAGAGGTACTCGGCGACCTTGCCCCAGCGGATGTTGGGGTTGGTGGCCAGCGTGAAGGCCAGCCAGGCGAAGACCACCACGGCCAGCGTCCCCAGAATCCACCGCTCGGGATGGCGGAGCGGGACCACGGTCACGGCGGTGCCGTCGGGCCCGCTCAGCTGCCTGGGCCGATTGCTGCGTCGGAGCGCTTGGCTCATCTGCGCCCCCTATTTTCCGTCGTTGATTGTGGCAGTGTCGATCGCCATCTGCTGGACGTTCCAAGCGGCGAGGATCTTCCCATAGCTGCCGTCGTCGATCAGCTCCTGCAGGGCCTTTTGCACCGCGTCGATCAGTTCCTTGTTATCCTGCTTCATCGCGATGCCCCAGACGCTTTCATCGCCTTCGATGGCCACGGCTTCCAGGACGCCCTCGGAGGTCTGCGCGCGGTAGGCGGCGACGGGGTAGTCGTTGATCCCCGCGTCGGCGCGGTCGTTGCGCACCTGCAGGATGGCGTCCTGGTCGCCGGAGAACTTCAGGATCTCCAGTCCGTCTTTCCCGGCGGCCTTGCAGTCCTTGTCAAAGCCCTCCGCGAGGGCGAGCGAGGAGCCGTTGTCCACGACGGCCACAGTCTTGCCACAGGCCGTCGACGGGTCACCCATGCCGGCGGGATTGCCCTTCTTGACGACCCAGCCGTTGCCGGCCTGGACATAGTCCACGAATGTGACGGTCTTGCGCCGCTCTTCGTTGTCGGTCATGGAGGACATGATGATGTCGTAGCGCCCGGTGGTGATGCCCGGGATCTGCGCGTTGAAGTCCTCGTTGTTGATGGTGATTTTGACGCCGAGCTTGTTCGCGATCGCCCGGCCGAGGGAGGGGTCCACCCCGATCAGTGTCTTGCCGTCCTCGGCGAGCAGTTCCATGGGCGGGTAACCCTCGGAGGTGGTCATTTTGATGCCCTCGGTCTTGATCGACTCGGGCAGGCCGGCGGTCAAATCGGCGTTCGGTGTGATGCCGTCGATGACGGACTTGGCCAGGTCCTCATCGGGTGCCGGTGCGGCGCTAAAGGAGGTGTCCTCGTTGCCGGCGGCGTTGCCCTCGGTGGAGGAGAGTGACTGCCCGCCGCAGGCCGTCGTGGCCAGCAGTGCCAGCAACGCAGCGGATGCCATGACGCCGGAGCGGAGGGTACGGACTCGGGTGATGTTCATGCGGTCTCCTTGGTGCGGATGGTTGGAACGGATTGTGTGCTGGAGGTGTGTAGCGGGCGGAGCGGTTACAGGTCCCTCCGGTACCGGAGGGATCCCCCAACGGCGGTAGCCATGACCGGAATGTCGCGTAGCTCGGCGGGACCGACGGCGTAGGGGTCGGCCCCGAGGGCCGTGAAGTCGGCCAGCATTCCTGGGCGCAGCCGGCCCTTGGTAGCCTCTTCGCCGGAGGCATGCGCGGCGCCGGTGGTGTAGCCGGCGATCGCCTCGGCGACGCTCACCCGCTCGCCGGGCTGCCAGCCGCCGACGGGATCGTTGTCACGGTTCTGCCGGGTCGCGGCGGCATGAATCCCGTGTAAAGGGTCGGGCAATTCCACGGGCGCGTCGGAGCCGAAGGCGGGAAGTGCGCCGGCGTCGATCAGCGAGCGCCACGCGTAAGAGGCCAGTTCGCGGCCAACGAGCAGGGTGGAGGCCAGCGGGATGTCGGACGTGCAGTGGGTGGGCTGCATGGAGGGAACGACGCCGAGGCGCGCCACGCGTTGCACGTCCGCGGGGCGTAAATGCTGCGTGTGTTCGATCCGATGCCGCAATCGGCTGGCTGCTCGTTCGGTGTGGCCCGTGATGTTGGGGGAGGCATCGAGCGGGTTGCGGACCAGGTCCTGATAGGCATCCAGCACCAGCTGGTTGGCGCGGTCCCCGATGGCGTGAGTAGCGACCGCGATTCCGGCGCCGGCGGCCCGGCGAACCAGTGCGAGCAGGTCGAGATAGGGGATGACCTCGATGCCAGCGTTCCCGTCCTCGCCGGGGAAGGGCTGGGTCATGTGACAGGTGTGGGAACCCAAGGCGCCGTCGGAAAAAAGCTTCACCGGACCGGTGCTCAGCCAGGCGTCGCCGTTGCCGGTGGCCCGCCCTTCGTCGATCGCTTGGTCCAAGGCGATGCGCGGGATCGCCTTATGTACGCGCAAATGGAGGTTGCCGCTCTCGCGCAGAGACCGGTATGCATGCAGGCAGTCCTCGCCATCGAAGTCGTGGATGCCGGTGAGCCCGACGGCTAGCAGGCGGTGCTGGGCCTCGGCAAGCTGTGCCTCGAGGTCCCCGGCCTCGGCGCTGTGCATGATGTCGCTCAGCTGGGCATGGGCCGTCTCGCGCAGGATGCCGGTGGGATGGCCGTCGCCATCGCGGACGATTTCACCACCCACCGGATCCGGCGTGGAGGCGTCGATGCCGACGGCCGCCAATGCCGAGGTGTTGGCCCAAACCGTGTGCCCATCGATGCTTGGCAATGCGGCGGGCCTGCCACCTGTGGCCGCATCCAGCGCCTTGCGGTCCGGTTGCACCGGCACATCCCAGGCGTTGAAGTCCCAGCGTCCGCCGAAGACCCAGGCCGATGCCGGCAGCGCCTCCGCGTAGTTCCTCACCCTGTCCAGGGCGTCCTCGAGGCTGGTGGCGCCGCGAAGGTCCAGGGCGGCAATTTCGCGGGCGTAGTTCGCGGTGTGGATATGGGCGTCGGTCAGGCCCGGAACCACTGTGGTGCCACCGAGGTCGATGGTTTCGTATGTACCGGTGGCGTGGGTGCGCATTTCCTCGGGTGTGCCGATGGCGAGGATGCGTTCGCCCCGGGTCAGCAGCGCGGTGGCCCGGGGAAGCCCGGCCCATTGGGTGTAGAACGTGGCATTGACGTAGAGGCGTTGCTCAAGCATTTCTAATCCTTCGCGGCATGCTAGCGCCGAAAGCGGCATGCCCAAGCGTGTCTTGCGGAACTTCTTCGTCCCGTTCGCAACACTCTAGGCGACGATGTAGCAAACTATGACGTACAACACAGCGGTGATTCGACGAACTCAGTTCAAGGAACGCTAATGCTCAACCTGATCCACCTGCGCACCCTCGTGGAAGTGCTACGGCTCGGTTCCTTCACGGCGGCCGGCAATCGGCTGGGATACACGGCCTCGGCGGTGTCCCAGCAGATGTCGGCACTGGAGAAGGACATGGGCACGCGGTTGTTCGTGCGCAGCGCACGCAGCGTGCAGCCCACGCAGGCCGCGCATGCAGTGGGCCAACATGCGCTAAAGCTGTTGCGCGACGTCGACGGGTTGTTGGCCGCGGGGGCCGCCGCCAGCGGAGATGCGGTGCGCGAGTTGCGCATCGGGGCATTCCCCTCGGCCGCGACGTTCATCTTGGGGGACGTCCTGGAATCAGTGCAGTGGCGGGAGCTGGGTGCGCAATTGAAAATTTCTATCGGGGAACCGAGCGCCGTCGTGCCGGGAGTTCGAGTCGGTGGGGAGCTGGATGCGGCCCTTGTGTACCAGGTGGGCGAATCCGGGCTGGTCCTGCCCCAGGGGGTGACCCGGCATTGGCTGGGGGAGGACCCGTTCCGCGTCGTTATTCCCACCGCGGCGGGCTACCGGGAAGACCAGCGGATGGACGTCAATGCGCTGGGCGCGATGCCTTGGATCATCCACCTGCGCGGTTCCAGCGACGCGAACGTAGTGGACGCAGTGCTGGCCAACGCCGGCCTGCACCCGCGTATCGTGGCTTCCAGTGACGACTTCCACGCGACGCTGCGGTTGGTCGCCGCCGGCCATGGGGCAGCTATGGTGCCGCAACTGGCGATGGGCGCACGGCCAAGCGGACTGACGGCCGTGCAGGTGCCCGAGCTGCAGCTTTCCCGGAAGCTCATGGCGTTGTCGGCCGAGGACGCACCCGCGGACCTCGTCGGGGAACTAGTCGGGTGTTGCGAGAACCTGTTGCAGCCGGAGAGTTGAGGCGTGGGGACCCGGGGACCACCCCCGCTGATCCGGTGGCGGTCAGCGCCGGCTGGGGCGCTGAACCCCGAACTGCGCGTCCCGTACGCGCCCATCTGGGCCAACGAACTGGCCAGCAGGCAGGCCAACGCTTGCTACCGGCGCGAGGCGGCAAAATCCGAGCGTCCTTAGGTCAGCCGGAGATCCGTGATGCAGGTGGCGCTGTCATCGGTCGTCGAGAAATCGGCCGAGCCGGTGTGCCCGTCGTAACTCACTTCGATGGTGCCGTGGATGTCGCCGGGAACCCAGAACCCTGCGAAACCGTTGCTGAAGGTTTCAAGCTGCTCATCCACCAGCGTCTCCCCGGTGGTGTCGTCAGTGATCTTGACGCTCATGTCCTTGTTGCCCAGTTCGCCAAGGCAGGTTGTCAGACTATGGTAAAAGCAGTCATGGGTCTGGTTCAGGTACGGGGCGACTGAGATGTAGGAACTGTCCTCCGGCAGGTCCAGCGTTACCTCGTTGTGGCCGTCGGTGAGCAGTAGATCGCCCTGCCGGACAGATGCCATCAAGTCGGTGGGCCGCTCGGCAGTGTCCAGCCGGTCGAGGTGGTCGATGATGCCAACCGCGTCCATATCGTCGAGCCCGAAGCCAGCGAGGAATTCGGCGTCCGTGGCCTCCCCCGCGGAGGTAGTCCCCTGGGCTGGCGCGCAGGCAGTCAGCACCAGGCCAAGCGCAGCCGCGGCGATAACGGCCCGTTTCATATCCCATCTCCTCATCCCCGCACCGTGGGCAACGCGGGGCCTACGGTGGTGATCTGTCCGCAAGAAAAGGACGACGACGGCACTTGTGCGCCGCCGTCGTCCTCATGAAGGGTGAATCAGTGCTGCGGCTCGCGGGCCTTCAGCAGGGGCGCGAAGAACTCGGCCAGCTCCGCGGTCGCGGACAGCGGCAGCACGTTCGCCACGTACTGGTCCGGCCGGACCACCACGATGGCGCCGTCGCGGGAGATGCCGCGGGCTTCGAAGATGTCCTCATCCTTGGCGGTGCCGAAGACCTTTTCGAGGTTGGTCAGCTGGAACGGGCCCACCTCGGGCTTGAACACGGCGGGCACGGCGTTGATGTCCACCTCCTCGTGATGCTGCTGGTAGATCACCTTCACATCGAACCAGGCGTCGAGGTCGGCGCCCTCCGGCCGGGCGGCGAGCGGGGAATCCGGTGCGGTCACCAGCCACTCGGACAGGTTGGCCACGGCCGCGGACTCGCCGGCCTGCGCCTGGTCGGCGAAGACATATATGCGCCAGCGCCCGTCGGCCTCGGCCAGGTGGCCCAGGTGCAGCGGGTTGGTGTCGCAGACGCGGGAGACCTTGGCGGACTTGAAGCGCTTGCCGACGGGGAAGCCGGTGGCCAGGTCCTGGTGGCTGCGCGCGCCGGTCAGGATTGACTGGGCGTACTCGGTCATGAAGCCGGCCGGGAATTCGGCGGTGCGGACGTAGAAGTCCTCGAGCTCCGTGGGATCGGCGAACTCCTCGGGCTTCTTGGCCATCATCGTCGACCATTCCTTGTCGAAGTCGATGAGGTCCTTCGCCACCACCTGGCGCTCCGCGGAGTAGGTGGAGAGCAGGCTCTCCGGGCTGCGGCCCTCCAGCACGTGTCCCAGCTTCCAGGCGATGTTGAAACCGTCCTGCATGGAGACGTTCATGCCCTGGCCGGCCTTGGCGCTGTGCGTGTGGCAGGCGTCGCCGGTGATGAAGACGCGCGGCGTGCGGGTGCCGACGTCCTCGGGCAGCAGGTCGTCGAACCGGTCGGTAAGGCGGTGGCCCACCTCGTACACGCTGTGCCAGGCGACGCTGCGCACGTCCACCGTGTACGGCGTCATGATCTCGTTGGCCTTGGCGATGATCTGCTCGATCGAGGTCTGGCGGATCTTGCCGTTGTCGTCGTCGGGCACCACGCCGAGGTCCACGTACATGCGGAACAGGTAGCCGCCCTCACGCGGGATCAGCAGGATGGACCCGCCGTCGTGCGACTGGATGGCGCACTTGGTGCGGATGTCCGGGAAGTCGGTCTGGGCCAGCACGTCCATGACGCCCCAGGCATGATTGGCGCTGTCGCCGGCCAGGGTGCTGCCGATCGCGGCGCGGACCTTACTGCGGGCGCCGTCGCAACCCACCACGTACTTGGCGTTGACGATGCGCTCCGAGCCGGCGTCCGGGCCTGCGCTGCGGATCAGCGTCACCTTCACCGGGTAGTCGCCCTCGTCGGCAACCTCGAGGGTCTTGAACTCCCAGCCGTAATCCGGCGTCAGGCGGGTGGGCGAGTTGGCCGCGACCTCGGCGAAGTAGTCGAGCACGCGCGCCTGGTTGACGATCAGGTGTGGGAACTCGCTGATGCCCATCTCGTCGTCGACCGCGCGGCCGCCGCGGACAATGTGCTTGGGATTCTCGGTGCCCGGGCGCCAGAAGTTCATCTCGGTGAGCCAGAACGCCTCGGCGGTGATGCGCTCGGCGAAGCCGAAAGCCTGGAAGGTCTCCACGCTGCGGGCCTGGATGCCGTCGGCCTGGCCGAGGACCAGCCGTCCCTCCCGGCGCTCCACCAGCCGCGTGGTGATGTTCGGGAACTGGGCCAGCTGCGCGGCCGCGAGCATGCCGGCGGGACCCGAGCCCACGATGAGCACGTCGACCTCGTCGGGAAGCTCCTCGGGGCGGTCGATGCCTACGCCGGCTGCCGGCTTGACGCGCGGGTCTCCGGATACGTAACCGTGGTGGTGAAACTGCACGGGTGTCCTCACTTCTATTGCATCTGCGGCCGTCGCCAGTGTTCTATATTTGAACACCGGGTTCTATAACTGAATAACCGTTCGGTTGCAGATACTGTACGGCAAACATGACGCAGCTAACAAGTAACGCCGCTGTCAGCGGGTGATCCTCCGGGTCCGGCGGCGTGGCCCTCTCTAGCCGCCTGACTTGGGTGTTGCGGGGACGGAAGGGCGGAATCGCGCTGTCGCCGCACGCGGGGTTGCCCTGCGTGAAGTGATGGGGGTCACGAAAACTGTAACCGGCGGATGTTGGCCGTAGAATCCGGCCAGCAACGACTCCAGATGCTGCGAGAGGACTTTCTGTGACCATCCCTTATTACGACGCCGATGCCGTGCGTGCCGCTGTTCCGTTCAGTCGCGCGGTGCGCGCCATCGAGGAGGGGCTGCTGTCCGGCGTGGATCCGGAATTGGACAGTCCCCGGTTGTTCAGCCCCGCGCCGGACGGGGAGTTTCTGCTGATGCCGACCGAGGGCGCCGGCCGCTACAGCGGGGTGAAGGTGGCGACAATCGCGCCGAAGAATCCGGCCCGCGGGCTGGAGAAGATCCAGGGCATCTACGTCTTGTTCGACGCCGAGACGCTGGCCCCGCTGGCGACGATGGACGGCGCGGAGCTCACGGCCATCCGCACTCCGGCGACAACCTTGGCGGCCGTGAAGAACATTGCGGCGGCGGCACCGGACGGCGAGGGCTTTGGGGATGCCCCGCAGGTGCTGGTCTTCGGCGCGGGGATACAAGCGCTGAACCACATCCGCGCCGCCAGGTCCGTATTTCCGAACGCGGGCTTCGCGGTCGTCGGCCAGCGTCCGCAACGCATCTCGAACCTGATCGCCGTGCTGGCCGCGGAGGGAATAGAGGTGGCCGACGCAACCGGTGCGCCGGACGCTGCCGTGGCGGGCGCCGACGTCGTACTTTGCGTGACATCCTCGCCGGAGCCGCTGTTCGATGGCAGGCTGCCCAAGGACGGGGCGATCATCGCGTCGGTTGGGCAGCACGGCTTGGACGCCCGGGAGGTCGACGCGGCGCTGGTGTTGCGCAGCGACGTGGTGGTGGAAGGCCGGGCTTCGTCCTGGCGGGAGAGCGGGGACCTGATCCCGGCCCGCAGCGTGGAGGAATGGCAGCAGATCCAGCCGCCGAACCTGCGTGACCTGGTGCAGGGCAAGCTGGTCCGGCGCCCGCGCACGTGCTGCCTCTACACCGGCGTCGGCATGGCCTGGGAGGACCTGGTGACGGCGGCTGTGGTCTATGAAGAGGGCGGGCCGCGCGTTACCGGTGCGCGTACGTGAGGCAGTCCGCGTTGTCCGCGCCGGGACCCACGTGAACTTCGGGCGCCTGGCACATGAGGTGGTCGTTGTGGGTGCACTCGGTCCGCTGGCAGGCGCCGACGCTGGCCAGCACCTTGGGAAGCCCGCCGTGCACTCCGGTGTCGATAAAGGTGGCACAGGCGGCATGGTTCTCGCCGCCGGCCACGGTGATGGCGGCCGCATTGCATTCGCTGTGATCGTTGAAGGAACAGTTGGTCACTGAGCAGTCGCTAACGTGTGAAGTCACAGTCATGGCACTTCCTTCCATCCCGGGACCGCCCCGGGTTGGGCGGCTCCATTAACTACGGTAGGCGCGATGCGGCCGATCAAAAAGGCATAAGACTGTGAGGTAATTGCCGTCGCGGCAAGAGGCGCCGAGCCTGGGACTCAGGCGGCCGCGCGGCTGGCCGTCCGGCCGTGCACCACGTAGTACAGCAGGATGCAGGCGAGCATGAGCAGGCCAAGCCAGCCGTACATTCCGTCGAAGCCGGTCAGCGGCACCAGCAGGCCCAGCAGCACCGGGCCGAAGCCGGTGCCGATGTCCAGCATCAGGTAGTAGGTGGCCAGGGCGGTGCCGAACCTCCGCTCCGCAACCAGCCGGACGGTAATGGCCTGAGTTCCGGGCAGCAGGGTCCCGAACCCGAGTCCGCTGAGCACCGCGGAGGCGACGACTATCCAGGTGTCCGGCCCGAGCGCCAGCAGCGCCAGGCCGGCGGCGAACAGCACCAGCGCGGGATACAGCACCACATTGTCGCCGCGGCGGTCTTGGACCCTGCCGGTGGTCACCCGCGACACCAGCACCGCGCCGGCAAACACCATAAAGAACAGCGCCGCAGCATCCGCTGCACCCGCGGCAGCGGTATACGAGGTGAGGAACGAGAGGATGCCGGAAAACGCCAGCCCGCTCACCAGCAGCACGGTGGTGATCGGCAGGACCTCGGGCGCGAAAACCTTTCCGAGCAGGACCGCGGGCGTCCGGCGCTCCTTTGCCTGCTCGCCGCCCGGACCGCGCTGATTGACGACGGCGGTCGGCGCCGCCGGCGCTTCCGGCAGTTTCAGGATCAGGGTCACCGCCAACGCCGCGACGGAACAGGCCGCACAAAAGAGGAACGCGACCTCGTAACTGCCGTCAACAACCAGCACCACCGCCAGCAGCGGCCCGAGGGCGGTGGCCAGCGTGGTGGAAACGGCGAAGTAGCCGGTGCCTTCGCTGCGGCGGGCGGGCGGAATCAGCGCCTGCGCACCGGCCGTGACGGCGGTGTTGGCGAGGCCGAAAGCCACACCGTGGGCCAGCCGCAGGACCACCAACGAGGTGAGGGAGTCCGCCGGGATGTACAAGAGGGACGCCGCGACGAAGGCGGCCAGGCTGATCAGCAGCATCCGCCGCCGTCCCGCGTTGTCGATCAGCGGCCCGGCAAAGAACCGCGAGACGAGCGCCCCCAAAATGAAGGCGCTGGACGCAAAGCCTGCCCCGGCGTCGGAGGCCAGGAACCGCTGGGCCGCGTAGAGCGCCATGGACGTCATCAGCAGGTAGAAGACGATGTAGATGAACAGATTCGCGCCGATGGCCAGCACGAAATTTCTGCTCCACAGCTTCTCCTGCACGCGGACGGCCTCCTAGCCTGCCTGGGCCGGTCCTCGTTGTCCCAGCGTTCCGGGCAGACCAGCAGTCCTGATTATGCCGCCGGGCTACACTTCCGGCACGCACGGACCGGTGCCCAGCAGCGCCAGGCCAGCCCGATCGCCGTCGGCCAGTGCAGTCACGCCGTTTGCCCCGGCATACATCAATTGCTCCGGATTATCCACATGCGCCAGCCCCAGCACGTGGCCGAGCTCGTGGATGATGACGGCGCGCACGTGCTCCCGACCGTCGGGATATGTGAGGACGTTGCGGAGCGACGGCGCATCCAAGGTGATCTGGCCGGCGACGAGAACGTGCGGCGTTCCCCGTGCGCCGACCGAGGAGCTGCCGCCGAGTCCGGCTATATCTCCGGCCAGCCGGGACACTTCGTCGGGATCCGACCACGTGATCAGCACCGGCGCCCACCGCTTGCCGTACCGCTCCGGCTGAAAGCGTTCGCGGCCTTCCTCGGCGAAGGCCTCGTCAGTGGGTCCGTCGTAAACGAACTGCAGTCCGCTGGCCGCGGAAACCTCGGCGATGGCTTCCTGAATGATCGTGTCGCCCCCCGGCGGCGCATTGTCCGGACGGACCACGTAGTGGATGGGGCGGCAGGGGTCATAGGCGAGGAAGGGCTGCGAGGACTCCGGCGGTGTTGCGTACAACTCGTAGGCGTCCGACTCCGCGACGGCGGGCGGCCGGCCCAGGGGGTTGTCGGCGGCTTCGACGCCGCGGGGCGGAATGTCCGCGCCGGGAAGGTAGGGGGCTATCGCCGGCATGACGTGTCGGCTGAACACGCCCGGGGCGAAGCACAGGGCGATGACGAAGGCGAGGGCCAGCCCGCTCGACAGGCGGCCGGCGCGGCGCGGGGAGGTACCCCGCTGCACGGAACGCGGGCGGGACTTTCTTGCCGGCGTCGGCCAGCCGGCAGCGGGCCCCTCGGCGGGCCGGGGCGGGGAAGAGGTTCCCAGTGCCTCGTCCAACGCCCATTGCGGGATCCTCCCGCTGGGTGACCGCTTGACGCCCGGCTGCCCGGGCCGGGTTTGCGCTCCGGGGGACGCGTCCCTTGCCAATCCCTCTGCCCGGTGCTGCATCTGCTTCCCCCAACTACCCCAATTCGGCCTCGCCGAACGACGACAGCAGCAGAATTATACGTTTCATCATCGCGGAACCACCAGCGTAGAGGCAGCTCCAGGGCGGCCGCCGGCCCGAATAATTCCGCGGCCTACTGCCGCTCGGACACCCGCACGGCCATCAGCCCGCCCGCGGCGAACGCCACCGTGCACGCGAGGACAAGAAGCAGGGGAGCGGTCCAGCCGCCGGTCACCGTGTTCAGCCATCCGGCCACCGGCGGTGCGCAGGTCGCGGCCAGATATCCGCCCGTCTGGATCCGGGCGGACGCGGAGGCCGCCTCGTTGTCGTTGCGGGCCACGCGCGGGATGACCGAGAAGATGGCCGTGAACCCGCCGCCCTGGGCGATCCCTCCCGTGATGGACCAGAGAATGTAGGCGTCGGGTGCCAGGAGCAGGCCGAGGGGGAGGGTCATCCACAAGACGGCGATGCCTGCCGTCGGCACCCAGAGCCGGGTTCGTGCTGCCACGAGCGGCACCCCGAAAGCGCCGACAATGGCGGCCACCTGGAAGAGCGAGGCCGTGGCTCCGGAGGCGGCAATGGACATGCCCCGGACTTCGGACAGCAGCAGGGGCAGCCAGGTGGTCGTTCCGTAGTAGGCGGCGGACTGGCCACAGAAGGCCAAGGTCAGCAACCAGATGATCCACCTATTGGGCCGCCCGCCGCCGGTCTTCGGGCGCGGCAGCGACGCCGTTCCGGATCTACCGGTGCCAACGGGTTTGCCTGCGGCGGTATTGGCGGGCGCTTCACCGGACGCGCGGTCCGGCCCGGCTGCCAAAGCCGCGCGCCGCCGTCGCGCCGTCGGCAGCCAGTAGGCGAGGCCGAGGATGGCCAACACGCCCCAGGCCGCCAGTGCCCACCGCCAGCCGACGAGCGCGGCGAGCGGTGCGGTGCCCAGCAAGGTCGCCATGGAGCCGACGTTCATCGTGGCCGAGTAGACGCCGGTGGCAGCGGAAACGCGGTTCCAGGGCACGTCGCGGCGAATCAGCACCGGAACCACGATGTTGCCGAGCGTGAGCGCCGCGCCGATGATTACCGTCCCTGTCAGCACCACCGGTACCGGGCCGAGGGATCGGATTACGGTTCCGGCCAGGACACCGGCCAGGCACAGCACCACCGTAGCTTCCGGGCCCCAGCGCCGGATCGTCTGTGTCGCTAGGGGAGTGGCTAGCGCGAAGAGCAGCACCGGCAGTCCCGTGAGCAGGCCCGCGCCCGCGGCCGACAGCCCGGTGTCGGCGCGGATGTCCCCGACGACGGCGGTGGGCGCGATGATCGGTGCACGCAGGCTTAAAGCCAGGATGGCGATGCCCAGAAGCACCCACGGCAATGCCGGCCGGGAGGCGAATGCGCGGACCGTGGCTGGCTCCTTCGGGTTGTGTGGGCGGCAACGGAGAATCCCCAGTCACCCTAGCCGAAGTGATCGGTGCCGGTTCTTACTGCCGCTGGTCGTTACGGTGCAAGGCGCCGTCGTGCGGGCGCAGAATTCTCCCACGGAAGTGGTACACGAAACCGACGGACTGGCATGGCAGTATTCAGGCATGATCACACTGGACGCAGAAAAGCTTCTCGCATACATGGATTCAAACGGAATTGCCGGATCCACAAAAATTACCCGTGGTTGGTCCCATATGGGGGCGATTGTGGTTGACGCTGTTCTCCAGCGACGGCAGAAGTACAAGAGCACAGTTCTACCGCGCGTGCAGGCCCTTATTGCTGCGTGGCCCGATGCGGAGACGACTTCCGGCTTCCGCCGACACCTGGATCAGGGCGGGCTCTCGGGTGTAATTCGGTGGAGGGGGCAGGAACGTCTGACCCAGATTGAAGAAATCGTCAAGGTTCTTGAAAGCGACGGATTCCGAATCGACACGGTTGAAGATCTTCGTGCTCAGCTCTCGGATGCTCCTCAACGTCAGGTACTTCGCGCAGCCCTGCGTGAAGTCGATCATGTGGGCCCGAAAACGGTGGACTACTTGGACATTCTCGCGGGGATCGATTCAGGGACAGCAATAGATGTACGCATTCGTCGCCACATGCGGTCGGCTGGCATTTCGAATCTGCAGTATGACCACGTGCAGGCAGTCATTCGTTCTGCTGCTGATATGAGGCAATGGCGTCACGGTGATGTCGACGCTGCACTGTGGAACGCCTGACCCGATCACGGGAAGGATACTGAGCTCCAGTTCGGATGACTGCTAAATCCGCGCGAAATCAGGACGGCTTTCGAATTTGCTCAGATGGCGTTGCATCCAGCATCGCGGGGGCACCAAGGTCCCCCGATGACGATGAACGATAAATTCAAGACAAAGCACTTTGCGGTGCCAGTAGCCTCGGGTCGGAACTGGAGAAGCGAAGCGTCAACGGTGGTAAAGTCGGGAGAAGTATGCTTTCCGTCCGCACCCGCTGCGCGGAAGGCCGTCGAAGCGCCTCGGGCGCATCGGCCACCCAAGACTTCAGTGCCGGCAACTCCGGCTTCGGGCGTTGATGCCCGGCAACACACCGCACCATAGATCGGAATCCATGAACACCAAGCCGTTGCAAACTCCTCCGAAACTCGCCAAAGACGCCTTGCGCATAGTCCCCTTGGGCGGACTGGGCGAAATCGGCCGGAACATGACGGTGTTCGAGTTCGGCGGCAAGCTGCTGATCGTGGACTGCGGCGTCTTGTTCCCCGAGGAGCAGCACCCGGGCGTGGACCTGATCCTGCCCGACTTCTCCTACATCCGCGAACGCCTCAACGACGTCGTCGGCATTGTCCTCACCCACGGGCACGAGGATCACATTGGCGGCGTGCCGTACCTGCTGAAGGAACGCGCCGACATCCCCGTGATCTCCGCGAAGCTGACGCTGGCCTTCGTGAAGACCAAGCTGCAGGAACACCGCCTGAACGCCAAGATGGTGCAGGTCAAGGAGGGCGACCGGAAGAAGTTCGGTCCGTTCGACCTGGAATTCCTGGCCGTCAACCACTCCATTCCGGACGGACTGGCCGTGGCCATCCGGACCGGGGCCGGGCTGGTGCTGGCAACCGGCGACTTCAAGATGGACCAGTTCCCGCTGGACCGCCGGATCACCGACCTGGCCGGGTTCGCGCGGCTGGGCGACGAGGGCGTGGACCTGTTCCTGCCGGATTCCACCAACGCCGAAGTCCCCGGTTTCCTCGCTGCCGAGGCCGATCTGGTGCCGGCAATCGATACGGTCATGCGCACCGCCCCGCGCCGCGTGATTGTCTCCAGTTTCGCCAGCCACGTGCACCGCATCCAGCAGGTCATCGACGTGGCACACAAGTACGGCCGCAAGGTCGCCTTCGTGGGCCGGTCCATGGTGCGCAACATGACGACGGCGCGCGAGCTCGGCTACCTGAACATCCCGCGCGGGGTGCTCGTGGACTTCAAGGAACTGGAGAAGCTGCCGCCCACCAAGGCCGTGCTGATCTGCACCGGCTCCCAGGGCGAGCCGATGGCGGCGCTGGCCCGCATGGCCGGCGGCGACCACATGATCGACCTGACCGAGGGCGACACCGTGCTGCTGGCCTCCTCGCTGGTTCCGGGCAACGAATCCTCCATCTACCGGCTGATCAACGACCTGACCAAGCGCGGCGCCAACGTGGTGCACAAGGGCAACGCGAAGGTGCACGTCTCCGGCCACGCCTCGGCCGGCGAGCTGGTGTACTGCTACAACCTGGTCCGCCCGAAGAACGTGCTGCCCGTCCACGGCGAGCACCGCCATCTGAAGGCCAATGCCGAACTGGCCGTTCGCACGGGCGTGGACCCGAAGCGCGCGCTGATCGTGGAAGACGGCACCACCATCGACCTGAAGGACGGCGTGGCCCGGGTTTCCGGCCAGATCGCCGCGGACTACGTCTATGTGGAGAACATGGTGGCCGGCGCGGCCACCGAAGCCTCCCTGCAGGACCGGCTCCGGCTGGCCGAAGACGGCGCAGTCACCGCGCTGCTGATCGTCAACCCGGACACCGGGCGGCTGGAGGAAGACCCGGAGTTCTTCCCGGTCGGCTTCGCCCCGGCGGTCGAGCAGTTGGAGAAGGCCACCGGCATCGTGGAGAAGACGCTGATGCAAATGCGCGGCGACAAGACCGGCCCGGACGCCGAGAAGGCGATCGCGCAGGCCCTGATCCGCTGGTCCGACCGGGCGCTGCGGCGCAAGCCCGTGGTCACGGTCATCATCGTGGAGGCCTAGCCGGCCCGTGCGCCACAGCGAAGAAAGTTGGGAGGGACGGACGGGCACGAGCTCGTCCGTCCCTCCCCCTTTAAGAGCCCTCCCACCTCAGGTTCACGGGCGGAGAATCGGCGCGATCCGGCAGCCCGTGGAGGAATTCCTGGTCACCGGCGCTCCTTCTGCGTTGAAGCAGCCGTTGGCCGCCGGCTTTCGCGGGCGGCGAGCCTGCCCGAAAGGGGCCCCAGCACGATGAGCGAGGCCCAGGTGAGCTTTCCCGCCGTCCCGCCGGCGGCGAAGGCCACCGGAATCGACAAAGCGAAGACCAGCGGCGGGACGAGGGAATCGAGCACGAACGCCCGATGCTGCCTGCGGTTCATCGGCTCGATCTCGAGGCGGTTCCTGCGGGCGATCTCGAAGATGGCCAGCTGTGCCAAGGCAGCGAGGGCAAGGTTGGCAGCGTACAGCACGGTCGACAGTTCCAGGGACGAGGTCTCGGGGTCGCTGATGCCCTGCGTGGTGAACGGAATCAGGATGACGAATGAGGCAGCCACCAGGTTCGCCGTCGTCGTTGCGGAATCAAGTGCCGAGAGCCGTTGTATCAGGCGGAGGTTTATCCGCCAGAACACGGCGATCACCACGAAGCTCAGGACGAAACCGGCAAGCTGATGCACCAGGCCGGAGCCTGCCAGCGACCGGAGGTCTTGCCATGCCTCCGGCGAAGGAGCATCCAGGTTGGTGATCAGCAGCGTGATGGCGAAACCGTAGATGACGTCGTAAAAGCCGATGCCCCGGTCAAACTCGCTGGACTCCCGGGCCAACATGGCGGAATTGCGCTCCGGCTGTTCGGAATGTTCCGCGGAGCTTTCGGGGCCCGCGCCGTGTGCCGGCGGTTCGCCGTCCCGGGGTTGTGCCACGAGATCAGCGTGGCGCAAACCGTGGTCACTATGCAATGGGCGTAAGGCGCGACGGCGGCACCCGCCTCTGGTCGGGACCGAGGCCCGATGGTGCGCGCACCATCGTCGTCGGCGGCGCAGTGGCACGGCGCGGGAAGGCACCGCGCCACTGCTGGCAAGGCCGGCTACGGGACCGGGATGGTCCCGGCGTAGTCGGTGTTGTAGCCGGTGACCGGCTGATGCGGGATTTCCTCCCAGCGGTCCGCGTCCTCCTGCTGGACTTCGCCGGTGGCCAGGCCCAGCAGCAGTTCCTTCATGGCGAGCAGGTTCTGCCTGACGCTCTTGCCCCTCGCCTTCTGGCCGAGGCTGCCGTCGGACGTGTTGCCGGACGTTTCGAAGAAGACCACGGGGTTGGAGTGGCCCTCCGGGTTCATGCCCTGATAGTCCAGACCCAGCATCATCGCCGAGACCACGCCGCCCTTGATGTCGATCTCCAGGCCGTTGCCCACCTGGTAGCGGTCCATGTTGATGGAACCGTACTGAGAGAGTTCGTCGTAGACGTGGACGTGCATCTGGCGGGTCAGTTCGTCGTAGGCCCCGTCTTTGATCCCCGGCAGGGTCGGGCCGCCCGGGGCGAGCGAGATGCCCAACGACAGCGTGACATCATCGCCGGTGCCCCACTCCTTCTTCAGGCCCTGGTGGTGGATGTCGATCCCGTAGGCCGGCTTCACGTCGGTCCAGTACTCATAGAAGGCCAGCGACTCGTTGGCCACGAATCCGGTGGGCGTCCAGTCCCGGTTCAGGTCAATCCGCTGTTCCCGCCCGTTGGCGCCGAACTCCGGCAGATCGGCGGCCTGGTCCCAGAGCACGGTATGGCGGATGTTCGCCTCTGAACCGTCCGGGTTGTACATCGGAATGAAGTGGAAGGTGAACTTCTCGCGCAGCAGCTGATAGTCCGCCGAACCGTTGGTGCCCAGGTCCTTCAGCAGCGACAGGATCGACTCGGTGCCGTAGGGTTCGTTGCCATGGATGCGGCCCTGGATCCACACGTGCTCGGCGCCGGTGCCGACGGTGGCCACCCAGAGGTCGCGGCCCTGCTCGGACTTGTTGACCTGCGTGCCGGCCTCCTCCAGCGTGAAGGCGTCCACGCCGAAGCGGCTGTTCTTTTCCAGCTTCCGCAGTTCCTTCACGAGGTCGTCATAGGTCAGGATGCTGGCGGTATTGGTGTTGCCCTCGGTTGAGGGGAAGTTGGCATCCGCAAGAACAGGGGTTGCGGCGCTAAAGGGAATGATGACGGCGAGGGCCGCCGCCGCGGCCAGGCCACGGTAGCGCCGGGGCTTGGCCGAACCGTGGCTGGTGCTGCTCTTGGGCTGGTGCGTCACTGCATGTCCTCCAAAGGTTGAGCGATTCATGCGCCAGCGCGCCGGCTCAGGCGGCTGCGCTGTCGGGATCGGCGGCTCGAGGGAACTGCCGGTAATGAGACGCTAGCCGTGGGTCCCGGGATTGCGCCAGAGTGCAGGGGCGGATCGCGGACTGCCACCCCGTAGTTGCCGGCCGCGACGTCCAACGGCCCGCCACGGCTGCCATCCGGGGTCCGGGAAGCCGCGGTGCGCCGCCTGCCGCCCCGCACGGCTACCCGTCGATCCGGGCAGGGGATACTCTCGACGTGTGACCCCTGAGGAGCTGGCGAACCTGGCGCATCTGCGCCGGGCGCGGGACCTGATCGACCGGGACTTTGCCCGGCCGCTCGATGTGCCGACGATGGCGGCGAAGGCGCTGATGTCGCCGTCGCATTTTTCGCGCCGGTTCAAGGCCGCCTACGGGGAGACGCCCTACAACTACCTGATGACCCGCCGGATTGAGCGCGCGATGGCGCTGCTGCGCTCCGGGGCGAGCGTCACCGACGCGTGCATGGAGGTGGGCAGCACCTCGCTGGGATCGTTCAGCACCCGGTTCACCCAGCTGGTGGGCGAAACCCCCAGCGCTTATCGGGCCCGGGAGCACCCGGCGGCCGAGGCGATGCCGCCCTGCATCGCGAAGCTGCTCACCCGGCCCGTGGACCTGAGATCGAGCAGGATCGAAGAAGCGGCCGCCCCGGCCCCTGCGTAGGTTGGATGCATGAGCATTTCACTTCAGTACTGCAACATCACGGTCAATGACCCGGCGGAATCCATCCCGTTCTACCGGGACGGCCTGGGGCTGGAAGTCCGCAACGACGTCGCCAACGACGGCTTCCACTGGATCACCATGGGCAGCCCCGACCAGCCCGGGCTGGAGCTGGTGCTTTCCGCACCCCATGCAGGGCGCTCGCAGGCCGACGGCGACCAGCTCCAGGAGCTGCTGGTCAAGGGCGTGCTGCCCATGCTGGTCTTCAGCACCGATGACCTGGACGCCGCCTTCGAACGGCTGGTGTCCATCGGGGCAGAGGTCCTGCAGGAGCCCATGGACCAGCCGTGGGGACCGCGCGACTGCGCCGTCCGCGACCCTTCGGGCAACATGATCCGCATCAATCAGGACAAGTAACCCCGGAACGACGGCGGCCGCTCACCTTCCGTAGGTGCGCGGCCCGCCCTCGTCGACCGCTTGACCACGGCAGGTAGACGGGGCTTCCCGGCAGACGCGGTGCGATCCTGGGCCAGCGCCCGGTTGATGAGTCGTTTCCCTGATGCAGGCCTAGCTGTGCGGCATGGTCCATTGTTCCGCGGGCCGCAGCCGGAACACGCGATGGGCATCTTCCCGGACTCCCGTTTCCAGAAAATTGACGAGGAGGCGGACGGCACTTCGCCCGGGGCCCTCGGGGTCTGCAGATTCCATATAGTTGACCCTCGGGTCGTGGATGGCCTGCTCGGAGGTCGCCGCGGAGGAGACGACTACATCCCCGGGGATTCCCACCCCCAGAACTGCTGCGGCCGCGATGATGGCACCGGAGTAACTCTCGTTAAGGCAATAGACCGCATCGGGCAGATCGGTGGACAGCAGTCGGTGGGCGGCCTGTCCCGCGTCTTCGCTGGGTCCTAGAGCCGTGATGCGCGCCTGAATTCCATGTGCCTTGCACCAGGAGGAAAACGCCGCTTCTGTTTCCGCCGTGTAGCGGTCAATGATGGATCCGGTGAAGAGCGCCATGTGGGTGGGGGCACGCCCGGCCACGGCGTGGCTTTGGCGGGCCGTGAGGTCGAGCATGTCATGCACGGAACGACCCACATTGCCCAGGACCGCCATCTGCAGGTCCCCCTCCAAGCCCCTGACGAAGCCGCCGTCGGCGACCAGCGGAATACCCCGTTCGGCGCAGAAGGCGACTATGGGGTCGTTGTCCAGAGGGTCGACGACGATGACCCCGTCTACGAGCGGGAAGGAATCGGCGAGGTCGTCTGCCTTCGGTGACGCCGCGACCACGGAGTAGCCATGGTCCATTGCCTCGATGGCGGCGTCGGAAATTATGCCGCGGTAATAGGGCAGGTACGTGTAGCGCCAGACAGGGGAATTTCGGTAACTCACGAGGACGCCTAAAACCCGGGTCTGCCCCATCCGCAGCGCTCGGCCTGATGGGTTTGGCTGGTATCCGAGCCTCTTGCCGGTGGCCAGGACCTTTGTGCGCGTTGACGCGGCCACTTCGCCCTTCTTGTTGTAGACGTTCGAGACCGTCGCTGTGGACACCCCGGCAGCGGCAGCAACGTCCTTGATGCGAACGCGCGGTGCCGCAGCGCCGCTGCTTGGCCGCTCCCTCATGCGATGTAGATCTCTCTCTGGTGTGACGTAGTTGACACCTGCGGTGCACTTGCACTTACAATTCTAAGCGATTGCCTAAATCGATTTAGGCACCGCCGAAAGGACCACGATATGCGACTCTCTCAAATGGTGACTACCTCCGGTGCCGTGGCACTGGCGTTTGGTTTGGCGGCTTGCGGAAGCTCTGCAGGGGGCGCCGGTACCGATTCAGACGATGCTGCCGCGGACGGGAATCCGGCTTCCTACGGCGACTGTGCCGTGTCCGGCCCGGCAGGCACACACGAGCTTGACCTGATTGAGGAGGGGACCATCACGGTCAAGGCGGACCTCCCGTCGCCAGGCTGGTACAACGGCGACACCGTCGAGAGCATCGCAAGCGGCTTTGATTTCTGCTTGCTGGCGAACATCGCACATCGGGCTGGAGCCGAAAATATCGTCCTGCGGAATACGTCCTTTGACGGTCTCGTGGCAGGGAAGGCGGGTGATTTCGATATGACGCTGAACCAGATCACGATCACCGAAGAGCGCAAGCAGGTGATGGAATTTTCCGAACCTTATTTCCAATCCACAGCCGGGGTGCTGGTCAAGAAGGACTCTTCCGTCAACGAACAAAACCTTGCCGACTCCCGGATCGGGGTAAAGCAGGGAACGGTGGGTCAGATGCTGGTGGCGGATGTGATCAAGCCCAAGAGCGAAGTGGCTGTTTTCCCCGGGGATCCCGAACAGCAGGCTGCCGTCGCAGCAGGCAGGATCGATGCCGGTATTCAGGATCTCAGCATCGTGCTGGGCGCAGCGGCGAAGTCCGGTGGCGCGTTGAAGGTGGCAGGCCAAATCCCGACGGACGAATCCTACGGAGTGATGATGCCCAAGGGATCGACCAACGTCGACACCGTCAATGAGATCCTTGCCGAACTCCGCGCGGACGGAACCCTCGACAAGTTGGGCTCTACCTACCTTGCCGACGCCTACGGGGTCGACCCGGCCACGATCCCCGTCTGGGACGACCTTAAATGACGGGTGTTTTCCCGCCCATAACTTCCTCGCCCCCGACAGGGCGCGCAAAAGACGCGAAGCCTGCCGATGCAACAAGTACAGTCTTGCTGGCAGCCACCGTCATCTTCCTTTTGGCCCTTGGCCTGACCGCCTACACCGCGGTGATGTTGAACGCGGCGGCGACGGAAGGGCTCTGGACCGTCGTCCTTACTGGCGTCGGTGCCACTCTCGTGGCGTTGGCCCTTGCGACAGGAATCCCGCTCGTGCGCGGTTACCGGTTCGCCAAGGCCGGTTCCGCCGCGCTGGAGGCCGGCGACCTGGTGCAGGGGCGGCGCCTAAGGTTCCGGGGAGCCAACTGTGGTTGGATTACGCTCGGTTCGTCGATGCCGGTCAGCATCGTCAGCGTATTCGTTTTGTTCCTTCTGGCGAACGATCACGCAGTCCAGTCCACCTTCTTCGATATCTCCTTCATGGCGCAGAGCCTGGGCGACGTGGCCAAGGCCTTCACCAACAACATCATTATTGCCGTGACGGCAGAGCTGTTCGTTCTGATTTTCGGTTTGGTCATTGCCATCGCGAGGATGGTGCCCGGCCAGGCGGGCAGGCCTATCCGCTGGCTCGCGATGATGTATGTGGACGTGTTCCGTGCCATCCCATCGATCATCGTCATCTACCTCATCGGGTTCGGTCTGCCGCTGGCCAATGTGCCGTTGCTCAGCGATATGAGTCCGATGTGGGCGGCGATCTTTGCCCTGACCTTGACCTACAGCGCGTATGTGGCGGAAGTATATCGGGCCGGCATCTCGAGCATTCATTGGTCGCAGGTTTCGGCGGCCAGGTCGCTCGGCCTCAGCTACGGCAAGACCCTGCGTTTCGTCGTCGTCCCGCAAGCATTCCGGCGCGTGTCGCCGCCGCTGCTCAACGACTTCATTGGGCTGCAGAAAGATACCGCGCTCGTCACGATCATCGGGACGGTGGACGCATTCACTCAGGCTAAGACGTACGCCAGCAACTACTTCAACCTGTCCTCGGTCACCGTCGTCGCGATTCTGTTCATACTGATCACCATTCCGCAGACCCGGTTTGTCGACCGGCTGTTGGAGCGGGACGAGAGAAAACAAAGGCTGCAAGGATAATCATGCCCTTTCTTCAAATGAACAGTGTGGTCAAGTCTTACGGAGACAACGTTGTCTTGCGTGGCATCGACCTTCACGTCGAAAAACACGAGGTTGTCTGCCTCATCGGCGCTTCAGGTTGCGGGAAGTCGACCCTGCTCCGCTGCGTAAACGCGTTGGAAACGATCCAAGGCGGAGAAATCTACTTGGACAATGACGTCGTGTCCGGCGAGGGCATCGACGTGAATGCCTTAAGGCGCAGGGTGGGCATCGTCTTCCAGAGCTTCAACCTATTCCCGCACATGACGGCCCTGGACAATGTCACTCTCGCCCCAACCCGGGTGTTGGGAGTGGCGAGAGCGGAAGCAGAGAAGCAGGCACATGAACTGCTCACGCGGGTGGGATTGGATCACAAGGCCAAGGCCTTTCCAGACCAGCTGTCGGGTGGCCAGCAGCAGCGGGTGGCCATCGTGCGGGCGCTGGCAATGAACCCCGACGTGCTGCTGCTCGATGAGATAACCTCCGCCCTTGACCCGGAACTTGTCGCCGAGGTGCTGAACATCGTCCGGGATCTGGCCAACGACGGACTGACTATCCTCATGGCCACCCACGAGATGTCTTTCGCCCGGGAAGTCTCAAGCCGTGTGGCCTTTCTCCATGAGGGGCAGGTCTTGGAGGTTGGGCCACCCGAGCAAATTTTCGGCAACCCCGCGGAACCCAGGACGCAGGAATTTCTGAAAAAAATCATTGCAGCAGGGAGGCTTTGAGATGTTGGAAGCCGCCGAAGGCGGCAAGCTTAAAGTCCTCATCGTGGAACACGAACGCAGCGCCGACGCAGCGCTGGTCGGCGAACGACTGGCCCGGGCTGGGGTGGAGACGACCGTGGTGGGACCGGAAACTGCGAACTCTGTGCCCGCTACCAGCGCCGGCTGCGACGGGATCGTAGTGCTCGGTGGTACTCCCGGGCCCGTCGACGACGAGTCCGCCCCGTGGCTGCCTGGAGTGCGCGCCCTGGTGAAGGACGCCCTGGAGACGCAGGTCCCGCTCTTGGGAATCTGCCTGGGCGCGCAATTGCTCGCCCATGTCGCCGGTGGACGTGTTGACACGATCGCCGCGGGGCCGGAGATCGGGCTCGTGGAGATGCAATTGACTCCCGAGGGAGCCGCGGATCCGCTGCTTTACGGCTTTGACAAACCGCTCCAAGCGCTCCAATGGCACTGGCTTGAAGTGGCCACGCTTCCGGCAGGGTCTGTCTCCTTGTGCTCGAGCGACGTTTGCCGCAACCAAGCATTTCGTGTCGGTCGGAACGCCTGGGGTGTGCAATTCCACCTCGAAGCAGTCGCACGCACGGCAAGTCAGTGGAGCCTCGAGAGCGGGGATATCTTGGCCGGTCTGGGGATCAACCCGGAATCGGAGATTATTGACCGATTTATGAAAGCCGAATCCGCGCTCAGAGAACAATGGTCGCTGGTCACAGACCGCTGGATTGAAGTGGTCCGCGAGCATGCGCACGTTGAGGCCTAAGCGGACTTTTCCCGAGGCGCGTGCCGGTGCCCTGGTGCAGCCATGGCAAAGGAACTCTTCCCAAGCTTTCCGACGCGAAGAGCATAAGCCTGATGCCGCCGTCGTCCTGCCCACCGAAAGGCGGCCGCGCGCTATTGGTCCGTGACGGGCGCCGCGTGGGGCAGCAGCGACGACGGCGCCGCGCCGACCATCACTTCGACGGCGCGGGCGAGGTGGGTGTGCCGGTCACTGACCCCGTTCCAGCGCACCAGCCCCTGGGCATTCAGCCCGTCGATCATGCCCAGAACCTGCCAGGCCACGGTTTCCGCGTCCGGCGTGGCGAATTCGCCGGCGGCAACGCCCGCCTCGAGCAAATGCCGGATCACCGCCTGCCACGCGTCCATCTGCGCGCGCACGCTGACTGCCAGCGCCTCGTTCCGGCGGCCCAAGGACCACGCTTCCACCCATACCGCCGTCACATCCAGCCGGCGGTCGTCCAGAAGCGTGTCAAGCAGCAGGCCGAGGCCCTGCCGGGGCGTGGGCTTCTCCGCCACCATGGCCGACACCTCATCGATTTCAGCGGCCACGATGGAGGTGAAGGCGCCGGCCACGAGGACATCGACGGTGGGGTGGTAGTGCGCCACCAGGCCCGGGGCCACACCGGCCCTGCCCGCCACGTTGCGCAGGGTGATCGCGGCAAGGCCCTGCTCGAGCCCGATGGTCCGGGCCGCTTCGGCGAGTTCTGCGGCGCGTTCGGCGGGCGCCTTGCGCGGGGTGCGTTTGGGTGTGCTTGACATCACAGAACAGTCTAGAGTAACTTCGCTGCATTATTGATCATGCGATCAACAAGGCGGGTCGGACCGCCTTCCTGTTCCCTCACGAGACGGAGGCCTCTGTGGCTTGGAGAATGCCGGCGGAAACCGATCCCCACGAGCGCACCTGGATGGCGTTCCCGCGGGCCGGGCTGACGCTGGGCGGGGATGCGGCGTCGGTCGAGGAAGCGTATGGCGCCTGGGCCGCGGTCGCGCATGCCGTCGCGGAGTTTGAACCCGTTGCCATGGTGGTCGACCCGACGGAACGGGAGCGCGCCGGCCGCATGCTGGACGGTGGTATCGACCGACTCGAGGCGCCGCTGGATGAGTTCTGGATGCGTGACATCGGCCCCACCTTCGTGGTCGACGACGAAAGGCCGGACGTCCTGGGAGCGGTGGACTGGACCTTCAACGGCTGGGGCGCGCCGGCTTGGGCCGAGTGGGAGAAGAGCCGCGGCATCGGAAGCTTTGTCGCCGCGCAGGCCGGCGCCGAACTCGTCACCTCCCTGCTGGTGAACGAAGGCGGCGCCATCCACGTTGACGGCGAGGGCACCGTGCTGGTGACCGAAACCGTGCAGCTCGATCCCGATCGGAATCCGTATGCCGACAAGGGGCGGGTGGAAGCGGAATTGGCCCGCACGCTGGGCGCCACGCATACGGTGTGGGTCCCCCGGGGCTTGACCCGTGACTACGAGGACCTGGGCACGCGCGGGCACATAGACATGGTGGCCGCCCTTCCCGCACCAGGACGGATCCTGCTGCACATGCAAAACAACCCCGCACACCCCGACTTCGACGTCAGCCGGTCCCTGCGGTCCTTCTTCGAGACCCAGGTCGATGCGGCGGGCAAGCCGTTCGACATCATCGAGCTGCCCGCCCCCGACACCGTGAAGGACGAGGAGGGTTTCGTCGACTGGAGCTACGTCAACCACCTGGTGGTCAATGGCGGCGTGATCGCCTGCGGCTACGGCGAGGAGCGCGCCGATGCGCTGGCGGCCGAAATCCTGGCCGAGGCCTACCCCGGCCGCCGCGTGGTCACGGTGGACGCGCGGCCGATACTGGCCCGCGGCGGCGGGATCCACTGCATCACGCAGCAGCAACCCAAGCTCGGCGCGAAGGCGGCAGCATGAGCCGGTTCGACGTGGTCGAGGCCTCGATTGCCCAGCTGCGCGAGGCGCTGCACACGGGGCAGGCGACCAGCGAGGAACTCACGAACGCCTACCTGGAACGCATCGCCGCCTACGACCACGGCGGCATCCGGCTGAACGCCGTCGTCGTCATGAATCCCGAGGCGCTCGCGGACGCCCGCGCTTCCGACCGGAGGCGTTCCCGCGGAGAAACCCTGGGACCGCTGGACGGCATCCCCTATACGGCCAAGGACAGTTACATGGCCGAAGGCCTCACCGCCGCCGCCGGCTCGCCCGCCTTCGAGCATCTGGTCGCCAGGCGGGACGCGTTCGCCATCGAACGGCTGCGCGCGGCAGGGGCGGTGCTCCTGGGCCTCACCAACATGCCGCCGATGGCCAACGGGGGCATGCAGCGCGGCCTCTACGGACGCGCCGAAAGCCCCTACAACGCCGACTTCCTGACGGCCGCCTTCGGCTCCGGCTCATCCAACGGCTCCGGAACCGCGACCGCGGCAAGTTTCGCCGCCTTCGGCCTCGGCGAGGAGACCTGGTCCAGCGGCAGGGCGCCGGCGTCGAACAACGCGTTGTGTGCCTACACCCCGTCGCGCGGCGTCATCTCGGTGCGGGGCAACTGGCCGCTGGTTCCCACCATGGACGTGGTGGTGCCGCACACCCGGACCATGGCCGACCTGCTGGAAGTGCTGGACGTGATCGTGGCGGACGACCCCGAAACCCGCGGCGACTTCTGGCGCCTGCAGCCCTGGGTGCCCATCCCCGCCGCCTCGTCGGTCCGGACCGACTCCTACCCGGCCCTGGCGCCCCGCGGACTGCAGCAGGCACGGGACGCGCTGCAGGGAAAACGGTTCGGCGTGCCCCGCATGTACATCAACGCCGACCCCGATGCCGGCACCGGCGAGGACCCCGGCATCGGCGGTCCCACCGGGCAGCGGATCGAGACCCGGGCCTCCGTCATCGAGCTGTGGGAAGCTGCCCGCCGGGACCTGGAGGCGGCGGGGGCCGAGGTGGTTCCCGTCGATTTCCCGGTCGTCTCCAACTACGAGGGCGACCGCCCCGGCGCCCCGAAGATCGGCACCCGCGGCCTGGTCAGCCCGGAGTACCTGCGGCGGGAGATCCTGGATCTCTCCGCGTGGGCGTGGGATGACTTCCTCGCCGCCAACGGGGACCCCGCGCTCCGGACCCTGGCCGACGTGGACGGGTCAAAGATTTTTCCGCACCCGCCCGGAGCCCTGCCCGACCCCTACGACGATTTCGACGACATCGCCGCCTATCCGGCGCACGTGCGCGAACACGGCGTTGCCTCGTTCACCGACATCCCCCATCTGGAGGAGGGGCTGCGGGGACTCGAGGAAACCCGCCGGGTGGACCTGGAAGCCTGGCTGGACCACCACGCGCTGGACGCCGTCGTCTTCCCGGCGGTGGCGGACATCGGCCCCGCGGACATGGACATCAACCAGGCTTCGGCAGACCTTGGCTGGCGCAACGGCGTCTGGGTGGCCAACGGGAACCTCGTCCCGCGCCACCTCGGCATTCCCACCGTCACCGTGCCCATGGGCACGACGGCGGACATCGGCATGCCCGTGGGACTCACCTTCGCGGGGCGCGCCTACGACGACAACGCCCTGTTGGCCGTGGCGGCCGCCTTCGAGGCGACCGGCGCCCGCCGCACCGAGCCGCCGCGGACCCCGCGGCTCGGCTGACGGCCGGGCCGGCCAGCAAGGGGCGGGCCGGCACACGCGCACCTGATGGGCCCGGCCCGCAATTTCCGGGGGGCTAGGCGTGCGGCAACTCCTGGACCACGAGGAACATGGCGCCGGTCGGGTCGGTCAGGGTGGCGACGCGACCGAAGGACGTGTCTTCGGCGGGCTGGACCACGCTCCCGCCCCGGGCGGTGGCCTTGTCGACGGCCGCGTCGGCGTTCTCGACGGCGAAGTAGATGCGCCAGTGCGCCGGGACGCCCTCGGGCAGCCAGGCGCCGGCGTCCATGATCCCGGCCGCCGCGGTGTCGCCGGAGCCAAGCGTGGTGTAGCGAAACTCGTCGGTGTCGCTCATGACGTCCGTGTCCCAGCCGAACACGTCCTGGTAGAACTTCACGGTGGCGGGGTAGTCGCGGGTGAAGAGTTCGTGCCAGGCGGGGGAGCCAGGCTCGGCGGCCAACTCGTAGCCGGTATGCCCGGCGAACTCCCAGAGGCCGACGGCGGCCCCTCCGGGGTCGGCGAGCATGCCCATCTTGCCCTGTTCGGGAACCTCCATCGGCTCAACGTAGACCTGGCCGCCGTGGGCCGCGGCGATGCTGGCGGTGGTGTCGATGTCATCCACGCGCAGGTAGGTGGTCCACGTGTCCGGGGTGTCGGCCTGCTGACTCTGCATGATGCCCGCAACGGCATGGCCGTCCTTGAAGGCCATGATGTAGCCGCCGTACTTCTCCTGGTCGCCGGTCTCATAGGTCCAGCCGAAAAGCTCCGTGTAGAACTGCTTGGCCCTGTCCGGATCGGAGGTCATCAGGTCCACCCAGCAGGGTGCACCGGGGGCGAGGGTGGGCTTGGGCATGGCTGGCTCCTGTTCCGCGGTTGAGTGGAAACAAGCGCGAGCCTACTCGGGCCCGGGCCGCGGCGGCAATGGGTGTTCCGGGGGACCGAGGGGCGCCGCAACATTGCGGCCGCATTAGGTTAATTAGGTAAGCCTTAGCTAATCTGTTCCGCGTGATCCAACCAACACGAGCAGGACTCCACGCACGCGACTTAGTGCTGCGCTATGGGGACAAGGACGTTGTCCACGGTGCCGGCCTTCAGTTGGAGCCGGGGCGGATCATCGCACTCGTCGGTCCGAACGGCAGCGGCAAATCAACCCTGCTGCGGGCGCTCGCGCGGCTGCACGCCGTGTCTGCCGGAACGATCACCGTGCAGCCCGACGACGGAGCCCCAACCGATGCGCTCATGATGAAACGCAGCGAGTTTTCCAGACACGTGACTCTCCTGTCGCAGAGCCGGCCGGTTCCCCATGGACTAAGCGTTCGCGAGGTGGTGGAATTCGGACGCCACCCGTACCGCGGACGCTGGAGGGCTGCCGATCCTGAGGGGCCCGTCGCCGTCGAACGGGCGATGCTGCTCACGGGGATCACGGATCTGGCGAACCGGGGCGTCCAGGAACTGTCCGGCGGCCAGCTGCAGCGCGTGTGGCTGGCCAGCTGCCTGGCGCAGGATGCTGCCGTGCTGCTGTTGGACGAGCCCACCAATCACCTGGACCTGCGCTACAAAGTGGAGATCCTCGATCTGGTCTATGACCTGGCCCGTGTCCACGGCGTAGCGATCGGCCTGGTACTGCACGATCTCGACGAGGCCGCCGCGCTGGCCGACCACGTCGTGGTGCTCTCGGAAGGCCGCATCGCAGCCGCCGGCCCGGCCCACGAGGCGCTGGACGCGGAGCTGCTCAGCAAGGTTTACTCCATCCCCATTGTCACCCATGCCGACCCGCTGACCGGGCGGCTGCGCACCCGGGCCGTGGGGCGGCACACCGACCAAACGCATGACCAACACGAAAGGACCATCCGTCCATGAAGATCCATAAGGCCCTGGCGGCCCTCGGCGCCGTGGCATTGTTGCTCACCGGCTGTGGCACCACCGAAGAGCCTGCCGAACCCGCAGCCGCCGGCAGCGGCGGCAGCCTCACGGTCACCGACTCGCGCGGCGTAGACGTGGAGCTCTCAGGACCGGCCACCCGCGTGGTCGGCACCGAGTGGAACGTGGTTGAAAACCTGGTCACCCTGGGCGTGATGCCGGTCGGCGTCGCCGACGTCAAGGGCTATGGCGCCTGGGTGAATGCCGCTCCGCTGGACGACACGGTAACTGACATCGGCACCCGCGGTGAACCAAGCTTCGACACGATCGCCTCGCTGGACGCGGACCTGATTGTCGCCACCACCGACCTGGCCGAGAACGTCGTTTCCCAGCTGGAAGAGCTGGCCCCGGTGGTGGTGGTTAAGTCCGCCGACGCCAGCCGCCAGATCGATCAGGCCAAGGACAACCTTCGGCTGATCGCCGAGGCCACAGCCACCGAAGCGAAGGCCGACGACGCCATCGCCGAGTTCGACGCCGCCATGGCGGATGGCAAAGCCGCACTGGAAGAAGCAGGACTTGCCGGCTCGCGGGTCGCTTTCGCCGACGGCTGGGTGGCAGACGGCCAGGTCTCGATCCGGCCCTTCGTTGAAGGTTCGTTGCTGGCCGACATCAACACCGGATTGGGGTTGGTCTCTCCCTGGGACCTCGAAGGAGATGCCGCCTACGGCCTGGCCTCCACCGACGTTGAGGGGCTGACCACGGTTGACGCGGACAGCTTCGTCTACATCACCAACAGCGTCGAGGGCGATTTCACCGACGAACTGGCCAACAACGCCGTCTGGAAGTCGCTGCCGTTCGTGCAGGCCGGCGAGGTCCACAGGCTGGAGGACGGCATCTGGCTGTTCGGCGGTCCCGCGTCGATGACCCAGTACGTCGACGCCATAGTTTCCACGCTCACCAAGTAGCACGGGACGGACCAACCATGACCGAGACGGTGAATAGGCCCGCGCCGTCCGTGCAGGCGGCCGTTGCAGGGGCTCCCGAACCGGTTCCCGCCGGGGCAGGCGGGCGACGGGCCGCAACAGGGGTGGTCGCCGGAAGCGGACTGGTGCTCCTGCTCCTCTTCTCACTGGTCCACCTCACCCAAGGGACCGCCGCCGTCGGGCTGGCCGAGTTGCTCGGCCTGCTCGACGGCGGCGGTTCCGACCAGCAGACCGCCGTTTTGGTTGCTTCCCGCATTCCGCGGCTGCTGGCCGGAATCCTGGTCGGCGTTGCCCTCGGGGTAGCGGGTGCCGCCTTGCAGTCCGCTACCCGCAATGTCCTGGCGTCCCCGGATACGCTGGCGGTCGACGCCGGCGCCCATCTGGCGATCGTCGCGGTCGCCGCGTTTGGGATCACGCTACCCGCGCTGCTCTCCGGCGGCCTCGCATTCATCGGTGGCCTCGCCGCTGCTGCACTGGTGCTTGCCTTGTCCGGGGCGGGGGCCAACAGCAATGGCGGCCCGATCCGTCTGGTGTTGGCCGGAACCGCCCTCGCCCTGGGGCTTCACTCGGCTACCAGCGGCCTGCTGCTGTTGTTCAGCCAGGAGACCACCGGCTTGTATGCCTGGGGCAAGGGCAGCATTACCCAAACCAGGAATGATGAGCTGCTGCAGTTCACCCCGATCATCCTGCTGGCTGTTGCCGGGCTGATGTTCCTGGCCCGGAGGATGGACCTGCTGGGTCTGGGCGACGATGCTTCCCGGCTGGCCGGCGCCGACCCCCGGATCGCGCGCACCGGCGCGATCGTCCTGGCCGTGATGCTGTCCGCTTGCGCGGTGACCGTTGCGGGTCCGATCGGCTTCGTGGGTCTGTGCGCACCCGCCATCGTGCGGCTGCTGGCCTCCCGCGTCCGGGGCTTGGGCCACCACCGGGTGCTGCTGCCCATCTCGGGGCTGGCGGGCGCGGTGGTCGTGGTCGGCGCCGATGTGGCGGTCCGGGTGGTGCTCGGTGCGCAGGCCGGGGTGGAAGTGCCGACCGGTGCGGTCACCACGGTGTTCGGCGCGGTGTTCTTGGTGATCCTGGCGCTGCGGATGCCGGACGCCGGACTCAGCGCAGCCGGCGACGCCCTGGCCAGATTGCGTTCCCGCACGTTTTATCTCAGCGTGGTTTTGGGGCTTGTCTTCCTGTTGGCCGGCCTGGTGGTGGCCGGGGCGCTGCTCGGCGACGCAAAATTGCTGCTCGGCGATCTGGCCAATTGGCTCACCGGTCAATCCGGAGACCGCGTGAGCGCGGTTCTGGGTACGCGGATGCCTCGCGTTGTGGCGGCAGTGCTGGCCGGTGCGGCGCTGGCGCTCGCCGGAGCGCTGATCCAGGCGGTGTCCCGGAATTCCCTGGCCGAACCGGGCATTATCGGCGTGTCCGGCGGCGGCGGGCTCGCGGCAATCATCGTCATCACCACTGTTCCGCTGGCCGGCGCCTGGGCGGTCACCGGAACCGCGCTGGTCGGATCGGCGTTGACGGCTCTGTTGGTGTTTGGTTTGGCGTTCCGTGGCGGCCTGCAGCAGAACAAGCTCGTCCTGATCGGCATTGGCGTCTCCGCCGCGCTCACCGCGGTGATCGCAGTCCTGCTGGTCACCACGGACCCCTACAACCAGACGAAAGCCCTGACCTGGCTCTCGGGTTCCACGTACGGCCGGACCTTCGCCTCGGTGCTGCCGCCGCTTGCCGCGCTGGTTCTTGCCGTGCCGGTGCTGGCCGGACTGCGCCGCGACATGGACTTGATCGCCGTCGACGACGATTCCCCGCGCGTTCTGGGCGTCGGCCTGAACGGCACCCGGCTGCTGCTGCTGACGACGGCGGTGCTGCTGACCGCGGGCGCGGTGTCCTCGGTGGGCGTGATCGCCTTCGTTGGCCTGGTCGCCCCGCACGCGGCCCGGTCGCTCGTGGGCGCCCGGCACAGCCGGGTTTTGCCGGTGGCCGCAATGCTCGGCGCCTGCACTGTGGTGCTGGCGGACATCATCGGGCGGACGGTCATCGCCCCGGCACAGATCCCGGCCGGCATCATGACCGCCTTGGTCGGCGCCCCGTACTTCGTGTACTTGCTCTGGCGCTCACGCGTCGACCGGACTGCATGACCCTTCGGGCGCCGGAACGGCCGGAACCGTTCCGGCGCACGGGGTGCCGTTAGGGCGTGAAGGACTCCGCCGGCACGTAGCCCTCGTCGGTGTGCTCCTGGACCTGTACCTCGGAGATCGGCGCCATGTTGGTGGTGGTGTCCACGCTCAGGCCGTCGAGCAGCAGCGGCGGCTCGAAGTCCTTGACGTTGCGGACCGCTTCCATCAGCGCCTCGTGGGTCGGCTCGGCCATGTTCTTGAACGCTTCCTCGAGGGTGGCGGCGGTGGCGTAGCCCCAGAGGCAATGCGGGATGACCTGGTCGGCGGTATCGGGGGCGTACTCCTTGATGTCGGCCAGGAACTGCTTCACTTCCTCGTCGTCGGTCTGCGTGGGTTGCTTGGTGAAGCCGGTGCTGTACACGTTCGGGAAGGCGCTGGCATTGCCCGGTTCCAGCACGTCCCGCTCGTTGGCGGCCACGGCCGCCAGGAAGATGGACGGGTTCCAGCCAAGGTCCTGCGCGCGGACCATCGACGACGCCGTCAGCGCCGGCACCGTGTTGGCCGAGAAGAAGACGTCGGCCTCGCTGTCCGCGAGCTGGGCCATCTGCGCGTCCACCGTCGGGTCGCCCGGTTCGAACGTCGCCCGCTGGACGATCTCCACCTCCGAGCCTTCGATGGCGTCCTCCAGCCCGGCAACAAACTCGTTGCCGGCGTCGTCGTTCTGTTCCAGCACGGCGACGGTGACGGCCGTGCCGGAGTCCACCAGGAACTTGCCGAAGGAGTTGCCTTCGGCATAGTAGGTGGGCATCCAGCCGATGGTCCACGGGTTGGCCTCGGGGTCTTCGCTGAACACCGAGTCTCCGGAGGCCACGAACACTTGCGGGAATTCTTCCTCGGTGGCCACCGGCATGACGGCCAGGTTGGTGCGGGTGCCCAGACCGTTGACGTCGGCGAAGACGCCCTCGGCGATCATCTGCCGGAAGTTCGCCACGGCGCGGCCGGGATCGTAGGCGTCGTCGTACGCTTTGAGCTCCACTTTGCGGGTCTTGCCGTCGCCGAATTCCACCCCGCCGTCCGCATTGGCGGCGCCGAAGTAGGCCTCCATGCCCGCGACCAGGCAGCTGCCCGGCGCCCCGGCCACGCCGCTGAGCGAGGTGGTGCTGCCGAGCAGGATGCTGGTGTCGGTGATGCCCTGTTCGGCTCCGCCGCCCTCCGTGGCGCCCGGGCTGCCCTCGGGCGAGTTGCCGCCGTCGCCCCGGCCGCAACTGCTGAGCGCGAGCGTGAGGGCCGCCGCGGCCGCCACGGCACCCGTGGCGCCGCGTCCGATCTGCCGTGTTCGCATTGTTCTCTCCTTAGCCTTGTGGGCCTTGTGCTGGATCGGTGAGTTGCCCCCCGCCGGCTCACATCGCCGTGGTGGTCGGGGTATGGACCTCCGGGCCGGTCTCGGGAGCCTTGAGGGCGGCCTCGGGCTCCGCGCGTCGGCGGCGCATCCGCCGCAGCAGCGCCGGCAGGGTCACCAGCCCGCCGGGTGCCAGGAACAGGATGACCAGCAGGGCCGCGCCGTAGATGATCGGGGTGTGCGAGGCATCGATTTGCCCGGCCAGGACCGGAATGAAAACGAAGAAGAGTCCGCCCAGCAGGGACCCGAGAATGCTGGCCGACCCGCCGATGATCATGGCCGCCAGCATGTTGATGGAGACCACGAAGCTGAGGGTGGCCGGGGACATGTACTGCACGGCGGCCAGGTACAGGAAGCCCGCGACGCCGCCGTACAGGGACGCGACGGTGAACGCGAGGACCTTGTACCGGTAATTGGAGACGCCCATCGCGGTGGCCACGGCCTCGTTCTCGCGCACGATGGCGAAGGCCCGTCCGATCCGGCCACGGGTCAGGTTGGCCGCCAGCACGAAGAGCACGGCGGCGATGCCGAGCACCACGTAGTACCGCCACTGGTCGTCGGCCAAGCCGGTCCAGTCCGGGGCGTTCATCCACTGCACGGTGATGCCGACGGAGCCGCCGGTGAAATCGTCCAGCCGCTTGGCCAGCCGGTCCGCGATGATCGGCAGCGAGATGGTGACCATGGCCAGCGAAACCCCGCGCAGCCGGACCGCGGGAAGGGCGACCAGGAAACCGACGACGGCGGGGATCAGGGCGGCGAGCACGAAGGTCAGCAGCACCGGCCAGCCCTCGGTGACGCCGTACGCGGTGACGTAGGCGCCCAGCCCCACGAACGCGCTCTGGCCCAGCGAGATCTGCCCGGCGTACCCGGTCACGAGGTTGAGCCCCAGGATCGCGACGGCGAAGGCGGCGACCACGGTCAGCTGGTAGTTCACGTAGGGGATGAGCTGCAGCGGCGCCAGGACCGCCAGCACGACGACGACGGCGGCAACCGCGATCCGGAACCAGCGCGAGGCGAAGACGTTGCGCTTCATACCCGCACCACCTCCTTTTGCCCGAAGAGGCCCTGGGGCCTGACCAGCAGCACGATGAACATGGCGATCAGCGGCACGGCGATCTTGAGGTCGTCGCCGATAAAGCCGATGTACGCCCCGGCAAGGTTTTCCACCACGCCGATCAGGCCGGCGGCAACCACCGCGCCCAGCGGGCTGTTGAGGCCGCCGAGGATGGCGGCGGCCAGGGCGTAGACCAGCACCTGGTCCAGCATGTGCGGGGACAGGAAGACCTTCGGGGCGATCAACACGCCCGCGATGGCGCCCAGCACGGCGGCCAGGGCCCAGCCCACCATGAGCAGCCGGCCCACCGGGATGCCCGAGAGCGCGCTGGACTCGGGGTTGTCCGCCACCGCCCGCAGGGCCAGGCCGAGCTTGGTTTTCTTGAACAGCAGCTGGAGTGCCAGCACCACCAGCAGCAGCACCACGATGTTGCCCAGCGACTGATAGCTGATGAAGGCCCCGGCGACCTGGAAGGTGCCCAGCGCGAAGAGCGAGGGGAACTGCTGGGAGTTGTAGCCCCAGAACAGGCCGGCCAGCCCGGTGAACAGCACCAGCAGGGCCACCGTGACGATGATGGCGGTGTCGGGCAGTCCGCGCTCGAAGCGCCGCATGATCAGGCGCTCCACCCCGGCGCCCAGCGGCGCCGAGACCAGGATCGCCAGGGGAATGGCGAGCGCCGGCGGAATGCCGGCCTGCCACAGGGTCCAAGCCAGGAAGGTGGAGAACACGGCCATGGCGCCCTGCGCAAAATTGATCAGCCCGGTGGCCCTGTTCACCAGCACGATGGCGAGCGCCAGGGCGGCGTAGATGGCCCCGTTGCCCAGGCCGTCGATGATGAGCTGCAGGAACAGTGAATCCACGGCTCACCCGCCCAGGTACGCTTTGCGAATGGCTTCCAGGCCCATAAGCTCTTCGCGCGGCCCGGACAGCACGGCGTGCCCGGTTTCCAGGACCGTGGCCTCGTCCACAATGGAGAAGGCCAGGGCAGCGTTCTGCTCCACCACCACCATGGACAACCCCGTTTCGGTGCGCAGTTTGGTGATCGCTTCGTAGACCTGGCCGGCCGTGCTGGGCGCCAGCCCCAAAGACGGCTCGTCCAGCAGCACGAGCTTGGGCCCGGACATGAAGGCGCGCCCGATCGCGAGCATCTGCTGCTCACCGCCGGACAGCGCGGCGGCCGGTGTCTTGCTCCGCGCCGCGAGCTGCGGGAAGAGATCGAAGTAGTGGTCCCGGTCGGCGGCGACGCCGCGCTGGTCCTTGCGCCGGTAAGCACCGACCAGCAGGTTGTCCTGCACGCTGAGGTTGGCCAGGGTGCCGCGGTCCTGCGGCACGTGGGCGATACCCAGCCGGGCCACCTGGTCGGGCCGCATCCCGCCGATCCTGCGGCCCTCGAAGGTGATGTCCCCGCTGGTCTTTACCATGCCGCTGATGGCGCGCAACGTCGTGGTCTTGCCGGCGCCGTTGGCGCCCAGGATGCCGGTCGCGCCGCCGTCGGCCACGCTCAGGCTGATGCCGTGCAGCGCCACGGCCCGGCCGTACCAGGCGCGCACGTTGGAGAGTTCGAGGAGGCCCGTCATGCCGCCCCCTGCCCGAGGTACGCCTCGACCACGCGCGGATCCTGCCGGACCTCGGCCGCCGTGCCCTCCGCCAGCTTCCGCCCCTGGTTGAGCACGGCCAGGCGGTCCGTCACCGCGGAAATCAAACCCATGTGATGTTCGACGACGACGATGGTCAGCTCGAATTCCGCGCGCAGGTTCCTGATCCAGCCGATCAGGTCCTCGACTTCCGCGTGCGAAAGCCCGGCGGCCGGCTCATCCAGCAGCAGCAGTTTGGGCTGGCTGAGCAGCGCCCGGCACAACTCCACGCGCTTGCGGAAGCCGTGGGCCAGCTCGCCGGCCGGCAGCCGGGTGGCCCAGTCCAGGTCCAACCGGGCAAGGACGTCATGGGCCCGCCGGCGGAGCGCGCGCTCGCCGCGGACGGCGTGCGGGAGCCGGAGCGCCCAGGACAGCGCACCGCCGGACAGCCGTGAATGGCCGCCGAGGAGCACGTTGTCCAGCACCGTTTGGTCCAACTGCAGCGCGGGATGCTGGAACGTGCGGGCCAGCCCCATCCGCGCCAGGGCAGACGGCGCACGGGAGAGGACGTCCGCGCCGTCGATGCCGATGAACCCCGACGACGGCTTGTAGTGTCCGCTGACGCAGTTGAACAGGGACGTCTTGCCGGCGCCGTTGGGGCCAATGAGCCCGAAGACCGTCGACGGTTCCACCTCGAAGGAAACAGAATCCAGCACCGTGATGCCGCCAAAGTGCAGAGAAACATCCTCGACGGTCAGCCGGGCCGTCATGGCCGCACACTCTCTGCCATACGCCACATGGATTCAACGCTTCCTGGAGGCGGGAGACTGCTCATTCCGGCGCCGTGGGCCGGCTGGTGCTAACAAGAATGTTGACATTGAAGCTAACGATGTGATCTATCTCATGTCAAGGCGGTGATGGGAACGTTATGGCCGCCGTCGTCAGGCAGGGGAAACAACAGGCGTTCGACGGCTGCACGGCTGCACCGCGGAAAGGCGGACACGATGTCTGGCTCCATCCCGTATCTCTTCAGGGGACACCGCCATGCTCCCGAGGAGCGCGGCGGCCGTCCGCCGCAGCCGCGGACCGAACATCTGCCCGGCATGGTCATCGAGCGGGACGTCGCCGTGGCCGCGTCGTCCGGCGCGGTGATCCGCGTGGATGTCTACCGGCCCGACGGCGCGGTGCCCGCCGCTCCGCTGGTCAGCTGGTCGCCGTACGGTAAGCACATCACCGAGCAGCTGGGCGTGGTCCGCCCCACCAGCGGGGTGCTGGCCGGTTACACCAGCGGGCTGACGACCTTCGAGGCGCCGGACCCCGCCTACTGGGTGCCGCACGGCTACGCGGTCGTCGTGGCCGACATCCCGGGCACCTGGTACTCGGAGGGCGCGGCAACCTACTGCTCTCCGGAGGAAGCCAGAGACTTCTACGACCTGATCGAGTGGGCCGGCGGGCAGGAATGGAGCAGCGGCAAGGTCGGACTGTCCGGCGTCTCCTACCTGACCGTCTCCCAGTGGCGCGTGGCCGAGCTGGACCCGCCGCACCTGGCCGCAATCAACCCCTGGGAAGGCTGGACCGACACCTATCGGGAAGTCGCGCGGCACGGCGGCATCCCGGAAACGTGGTTCTGGCCCTACATCTGGGAACGCTGGGGCTACGCCACCGGCCCCATCGAAGACCTGGAAGCCGAAACGGCCGCGCATCCGTTCTACGACGCCTTTTGGGAGTCCAAGAGCGCCGAATTGGAGAAGGTCACCGTCCCGGCGTTCGTCGTCGCCAGCTGGTCGGACCAGGGGCTGCACACGCGGGGAACCCTGGAGGGCTTCCGGCGGATCGCCTCCGAGGAGAAATGGCTGTACGTGCACGGCCGGAAGAAGTGGGCCGAGTACTACCGCCCCGGCATGGTGGAGCAGCAGCGGATCTTCTTCGACTACTTCCTCCACGGGCGGGACAGCGGACTGGCGGACTGGCCGCGGGTGCGGCTGGAGGTGCGGGACCGCTTCTACGAGGGGAGCACCTACGCTGCCGCCGATTGGCCGGCGCCGCAGACCCGGTACCGCACCCTTTATCTCGATGCCGCAGCCGGCTCGCTCGCGGACGAGCCGCCCGCCGCAGAAGGGGCCGCCGCCTACGACTCGCTGGGCAGCGGGCTGCGGCCGCACCGGGCGGAATTCAGCCTCGCCTTCCGCGAGGAGACCATGCTCGTGGGCCACGCCAAGGCCGTGCTCTTCCTGTCGGCCCCGGACGCCGAGGATTTGGACGTCTTCGTGGCACTGTTCAAGAAGGACCGGGACGGCACGGTGGTCGGCTTCCCCTACTACGCCATTTTCGACGACGGCCCCGTCGCGGTGGGCTGGCAGCGCGCCTCCCACCGTGAACTCGATCCGGTCCGCTCCACCGGCTACCTCCCGGTGCTGGCCCACCGGCGGGCCCTGCCGCTGCCCCAGGACGGCCCGGTCCGGCTGGAGATCGAGATCCTGCCCTCCGGTACCCGCTTCGAGGCCGGGGACACCCTGGTCCTGGTGGTGCAGGGGTCCGACGTCATGCGCTACCCCAAGCCCGACCTCTACGCCCGGCACGAGGACTCGGTCAACCGCGGGGAGCACCGCATTCACACCGGCGGGCAATCCGCCTCGCACCTGGTGCTCCCAGTGTTCGCCGAAACCCCGGGCTAAACGCAACACGCCGCAGCCCGGGCCGCGCACGGCGGCCAGCCGGCCCGGCCGTGGAACCAGATCACCGAAGGGAACATGACATGCCTGCCGAAAACCTCGAAGATGCCATCCAACGCACCGGCAATCCGGTGGAGCTGCTGCGGAATCTGCCCGCGCTGCCCATCGTCTTTCCGATCCAGCCGGAGTTCACCAACTGGCGGTCGGAGCAGCGGCCTGGGACCAGTCCGTCGCCCTGCTGGACCAGTCCCACCACATGACCGACCTGTACCTTAACGGACCCGACGCCCTGAAGCTGCTCAGCGACCTGGGCGTGAACAAGTTCGCCAACTTCCGGCCGAACACCGCGAAGCAGTTCGTCGCGGTCAACGAGGACGGCCACCTGATCGGTGACGCCATCCTGGCCTGCCTGGCCGAGGGCAGCTTCAACCTGGTGGGCCATCACATGGTCGTGGACTGGGTGGAGTTCCACCTGGGGAAGGGCGGTTACGACGCCGCAGCCGAGCGCGATGGCAACTCCCTGGTCCGGAAGGGCAACCCGAAGATCTACCGGTATGAACTGCAGGGGCCGCAGGCGCTTCCGCTGGTGGAGAAGCTCACCGGTGGGCCGGTTCCCGACGTGAAGTTCTTCCACATGACCGACTTCACGATCGCCGGCTGCCGGGTCCGGGCGATCCGGCACGGCATCGCCGGCCAGGCCGGGTTCGAGATCTTCGGCCCATGGCAGGAGGGCGAGCGCGTCCGCCAGGCCATCCTCGAGGCGGGCGAAGAGCTTGATCTGCGCCAAGTGGGCGCCAAGGCCTACTCCACCTCCCCGCTCGGCTCCGGGTGGGTGCCGACGCCGGTGCCCGCCATTTTCAGCGGAGACCGGCTCGCCGACTACCGGAAGTGGCTGCCGCTGGCGTCCGCCGGGTCCCTCGGCGGAAGCTTCGCCTCCTTAAACATCGAGGATTACTACCTGACGCCCTGGGACCTGAACTACGGCCGCGTGGTCTCCTTCGACCATGACTTCCTGGGCCGCAGCGCCCTGGAGCGGATGCGGGAAAACCCGGCCCGCGAAAAGGTCACGCTGGTCTGGAACAGCGACGACGTGGCCGGCGTGTTCAAGTCGCTCGGCGAGGACGGGCTGCCGGCCAAGTACTTCGATATGCCCAAGGCCCGCTACGCGTTCTACCAGGTGGACCAGGTGCTGGCAGGCGGGGAACCCGCCGGCCTGTCCTTCGACTGCGGCTATGCGGCCAACGAGCAGGCCTTCCTCTCGCTGGCCACCGTGGAGAAGCGGCACAGCGCACCTGCACGGAAGTCACCGTGCTCTGGGGCGAGGAGCCCAATACCCGCAAGCCCCAGGTCGAGCCGCACCGCCAGGTGGAAATCCGGGCGACGGTCGCCCCGGTGCCGTACGCCGACTTCGCGCGGAAGACCTACCGATCCTGACCCCGCGCGCGCCGCGCCGTCGATGATCAACGGACTCGGCGGCGGCAGCAACGTGGCCCGGACGCGCGGCAACCTCTAAAACACGATGGTGCTGTTGCCGTCGCGCAGCACCCGGTCCTCGCAGTGGGCCATCACCGCGCGGGACAGGACGCTGCGTTCCACGTCGGCGCCCAGCCGGGCGAGGTCCTCCGCGGAGTCGCTGTGCGAGACCCTGATGACGTCCTGGTCGATGATCGGCCCCTCGTCCAGGTCTTCCGTGACGTAGTGGGCCGTGGCCCCGATGAGTTTGACGCCGCGTTCCTTGGCCTTGCGGTACGGTGCCGCGCCGATAAAGGCGGGGAGGAACGAGTGGTGGATGTTGATGACCGGGACGCCCACCTCCTCCAGGAAGCCGGGCGAGATGATTTGCATGTACCGGGCCAGGACCACCAGGTCCACGTTGCCCTGAAGCAACTCCAGGTGGCGCCTCTCGGCCGCGGCTTTATCCTCCTTGTCCACCGGCACATGGAAGTAGGGGATCCCGAACTGGCGCACATCGGAGCTGAGATCGGGATGGTTGGAGACGACCATGGCGATGCTCACCGGCAGCTCGCCCCGCCGCTGCCGCCAGAGCAAGTCCAGCACGCAGTGGTCCGACTTGGACACGAAGATCGCCACGCGCTTCTGCCGGCTGACTTCCACCAGCCGCCACGACAGGTCCGGGTCGCCGGACAGTTGCTGCTCCAGGCTGTGCGCCAACTGCTCCACCCGGGCCGTCAGGTGGGGCAGATGGAAAACCGTCCGTTGGAAAAACCGGCCGCCTTCGGGATTGGTCGAGTGCTGATCCAGCGAGACGATGTTGGCGCCGGCCTCGGTCAGCAGGGTGGAAACGCTGGCGACGATGCCCGGCCGGTCGGTGCCCTGGACGATCAACCGCCCCTGGTCTTCTGTCGACGGCGCTCCTGCCGGGGGCTTCTGCGGGTAGGTAGTCATGGCGCCCTGCCTTCCGAGGGCTCGCAGTTTGTTGCGAATAATTTAGCAGGCCCGCGGCCCGGAGGCTCCTGGTGGGAAGGGACCGATGTTGCCACTCCTTTGGCACGCACGGAAAGTGAAACCAGAATTGTTGACGATTCTGGTTCCCGGTGGTTGACTTCCCCTAGGACAACCACCCCGGGAGGACCCTTGAGCGACACCGAGCCGGCCCTGCTGGTGGTCAGCGCGCACGCGGGCGACTTCGTCTGGCGGGCCGGCGGCGCCATCGCCGCCGCGGCACAGCGCGGGGAACGCGCCGTCGTCGTGTGCCTGTCCTACGGCGAACGCGGCGAGTCCGCCAAGGCCTGGCGCGAGGGCAAGGAACTGGAAGAGATCAAGGCGATCCGCCGGCAGGAGGCGGAGAACGCCGCCGCGGCGCTCGGCGCCGAGGTCCGCTTCCTGGACGCCGGCGACTATCCGCTGGTGCCCACGCGGCACCTGGTGGATGAACTGGTCAGGATCTACCGCGAGGTCAAGCCCACGGTGGTGCTGACCCATCCGCTGGCCGACCCCTACAACGGGGACCACCCGGCCGCGGCACGGATGGCGCTGGACGCGCGGGTGCTGGCGCAGGCCATCGGCTACGACGCCCCCGGCGACCCGCTGGGCGCCCCGCCGGTGTTCTTCTTCGAACCGCACCAGCCGGAGCAAAGCGACTTCAAGCCCAACGTCCTGCTCGACATCACGGCGGCCTTCCCGGCCAAGCGCACCGCGATGGAATGCCTGCCGGCGCAGCAGCACATGTGGGACTACTACACGGACCTGGCCACGCGCCGCGGCGTGCAGGTCAAACGCAACGCGGGGCCCAACCTCGGCTTCCCCACGGACACCAAGGGCGAGGCGTACATGCGCTACTACCCCCAAGTGACCGGCACGCTGGCATGAAAAACGTCATCGTCACCAACCCGCCCCGCGCCGACCTGGCCGACGCCAACGCGCTCGCCGGCTTCGGCGTCGCCACGGTCCACGAGGCGATGGGCCGCACCGGCCTGGCCGGACCGCAGTTCCGGCCGATCCAGTCCGGCATCCGGGTGGCCGGCACCGCCGTCACGGTGCTTTGCTGGCCCGGCGACAACCTGATGGTCCACGCGGCCATTGAGCAGTGCCGCCCCGGGGACATGCTGGTGGTCACCACCACGTCCGAATGCACCGACGGCCTGTTCGGCGAACTGTTCGCCACAGCCCTGCAGTACCGCGGCGTCCGCGGCGTGGTCACCAGCACCGGGGTGCGCGACGTGGCCGAACTGCAGGCGATGGGCTTTCCCGCCTGGTCCGCCGCCGTCCACGCCCAGGGCACGGTGAAGGCGAGCGCCGGGGCGGTCAACGTCCCCATCACCCTGGGAAGGGTCGCTGTCCGGCCCGGCGACGTGATCGTGGCCGACGACGACGGCGTGGTCTGCGTGCCGCGACTGGAAGCACCGGCGGCGGTCGAGGCTTCGCAGGCGCGCCTGGACAAGGAGGAAAAGACCCGGTCCCGGTTCCAGGAGGGGACGCTGGGCCTGGACTACTACGGCTTGCGGCCGGTGCTGGAGAAGCTCGGCGTTCAGTACGTGGCGGCCGAAGACTATGACGGCTGAGCACGACGGCGACGCCCGGCCCCTGGGCGCGGACGCCCCTTCCGGAGCCGGCGGGGACTACGACTACGGCGTCCGCTGCATGCTGATGCGCGGCGGCACGTCCAAGGGCGCCTACTTCCTGGCCGCGGACCTGCCGGCTCACAGCGGCGACCGCGACGACCTGCTGCTGCGGATCATGGGCAGCCCGGACGCCCGCCAGATCGACGGCATCGGCGGGGCCCACCCGCTGACCAGCAAGGTGGCGGTCATCTCGCCGTCGGCCGGCGAAGAGACCGACGTGGACTACCTGTTCCTGCAGGTCGCGGTGGACGAGGCGACGGTCACGGACAGCCAGAACTGCGGCAACATCCTCGCCGGCGTCGGACCCTTCGCCGTCGAACGCGGCCTGCTTCGGGCGCAGGAAAGCACGACGGCGGTGCGCATCCGGATGGTGAATACAGACAGCAGGGCCACGGCCACCTTCCCGACGCCCGGCGGCCGGGTGGACTACCGCGGGGACGCGGCCATCGACGGGGTGCCCGGTACCGCCGCCCCGGTCACCCTGGACTTTGCCGACACCGCCGGCTCCTCCACCGGGGCGCTGCTGCCCACCGGGCAGGAGGCGGACGTGGCGGACGGCGTCGACGTTACCTGCGTGGACAACGGCATGCCGTCGGTCCTGCTGCGCGCGGCCGATCTCGGGGTCACCGGCTACGAGGACCCGGCCGAGCTGGAAGCCGACACCGCCCTGGCGGACCGGCTGGCCCGGATCCGGATTGAGGCGGCGAAGCTGATGGGCATGGGCGACGTGTCCGGCAAGACCGTGCCGAAGCTGGTGCTGCTCTCCGCGCCGCGGAACGGGGGCACGGTCAACACCCGCAGCTTCCTGCCGGTGCGCTGCCACACGTCCATCGGCGTGCTCGGCGCCACCACCGTGGCGGCCGGCATCCAACTGCCGAACGCCGTCGGACACGAACTGGCCCGGCTCCCCGCCGGCGGAAGGCCGCTCCGACTCGAGCACCCCACCGGCTACCTGGACGTCGGCGCGGAACTGGCCGAGCGTCCCGCCGGCATCACCACCACGTCCTCCACGGTGCTGCGGACGGCGCGGAAGCTGTTCGACGGCACCGTCTTTCCCCGAGACCGGGTGGCCCCGTAACCGAAATGAAGGAAGACCATGACACCCCAGCACCGCGACATCGCCCACCTGGGCAACATCGAACTGTTCACTGACAAGTTCGACGAGAGCTACTGGTTCTTCAACGACCTGCTGGCCATGCGGGAGGCCGCCCGCGCCGGAGACTCGGTCTTCCTGCGCACCTGGGACGACTACGAAAACTGGAGCATCAAGCTCACCCCGCGGCAGGCCTCCGGCGTCGGACTGGTCGCGCACCGGGCGGCCTCACCCGAGGCGCTGGACCGGCTGGTGGCTTCGATCCAGGAGTCCGGGCAGGGCGGGGAGTGGCGGGACGGTGAATTCGGCGTCGGGCCGTCGTTCCACTTCACGGACCCGGACGGCCACCCGATGTCCGTCTACTACGAGACTGAGTGGTACCGGGCCACGGACGACAAGCCGGCCCTGAAGAACCAAGCGTCCCGGTTCCCCGGCCACGGGGTCAACGCCCGCCGGCTGGACCACATCAACTACCTGGCGGCCAACGTGGAGGAGAACGCGAAGTTTTCGGCCGACGTCCTGGGCCTGAAGGACAGCGAACTGATCCGGCTGGACAACGGACGCACGGCCGCCCACTGGTTCCGGTTCGGCCAGAAGTCCTATGACCTGGTCTACTCGGCCGACCACCTGGGCGCCTCCGGCCGCCTGCACCACATCGCCTTCGCCCCGGACACCCGTGAAGACATCCTCAAGGCCGCCGACATCTTCCTGGAGAACGGCATCCACATCGAGTCCGGTCCGCACAAGCACACCATCAACCAGACGTTCTTCCTCTACGTCTACGAGCCGGGCGGGAACCGCATCGAGTTCGCCAACGCCGGCGCGCGGCTCCTGCTGGCACCGGACTGGGAACCGGTGGTCTGGACCGAGACGGAACGGAAGAAGGGCCAGGCCTGGGGGATGCAGACCATCTCGACCTTCCATACCCACGGCACACCGCCCGTCGAGGTGCCGGACACGCACTCAGAACCGATGGGCTAGGTTATTGGCAACAACTTCGTCAGCACACTATCCAAGCATGGAGCAGCCTCCCGTGAGCACCGCCAGCCAAACTGCCGCACCCCGATCAACCGACCCGGCCGCCGTCGTCGCCGGGCTGAAAAGGGCGATCGACCGGGGCGAACTCGTGCCCAACCAGCGGTTGGTGGAGGCGGATATCTGCGCCGAGTTCCATGCCAGCCGGGCCACCGTCCGGGCGGCGCTGGCGGAGCTGACGCTGGAGGGGCTGGTGGAGCGCATCCAGAACCGGGGCGCCCGGGTGCGCGCGGTCGCGGTGGAGGAAGCGGTGGAAATCACCGAGGTCCGCGCCGCCCTGGAAGCCATCTGCGCGGCCAAGGCCGCCGAACAGGTCACCGACGAGGACGTGCAGGAACTGCGGGCCCTGGGCGAGGCCATGAGCCGGGCCGTGGCCGCCGGGGAGCTGCTGAGATATTCGGACCTGAACAAGACCCTGCACCGCCGGGTCGTCGAACTGAGCCGGCACGAAACGGCGGCCGCACTGATCGCGCGCCTGCGCGGCCAGAGCGTCCGCTTCCAGTTCCGGCTGGCCATGCAGCCGGGGCGGCCGGCCGTCTCGCTGCCCGAACACCTGGAGATTGTGGACGCTGTTTGCGCCAAGGACCCGGAACGGGCCGCCGCAGCCATGGATAAGCACCTCAAGAGCGTCGCCGATGCCATCACGCGGGCGGCCGAGGACCCCGGCCGTTAAGAGACGCCGGTTCCCCTGCCGCCCCGAAACCGCACAGCATGCCTACGGCCAATGGAGGCATGGAAGAGACGCCGGCCCCCGGCCGGCGGGGATAGGGGAATCATGAGTGCACAGAACCTGCAGGACGTCCTGGACCAGGCCGGCAATACGGTGGAACTGCTGCGCAATTCGCAGATCGGCGCCTACGTCTACCCGGTGGTGGCACCGGAATTCACCAACTGGCGCAGCGAGGTCCGGGCCTGGCGGGAGACCGCCGTGCTGTACGACCAGTCCCACCACATGGACAACCTGTTCATCAAGGGCCCCGATGCGTTGAGACTGATCTCCGACACCGCGATCAACTCGGTGGCCACCTTCCCGGTGAACAGGGCCAAGCAATATGTCCCGACGACGCCCTCCGGGCACGTGATCGGAGACGGCATCCTCTTCCACGAGGCCGAGGACCAGTTCGTCTACGTGGGACGTTCCCCCGCGGCCAACTGGCTGCTCTTTCACGGGCAGACCGGCGGGTACGACGTGGAGCTGGAGGTGGACCGGCGGTCGCCGTCGCGGCCAATGGGCAAGCCGGTGCAGCGCAGGTACTGGCGGTTCCAGATCCAGGGTCCGAACGCGTGGCAGGTCATCGAAAAGCTCAACGGCGGCACCGTGGAGCAGCTGAAATTCTTCAGCATGGACCACATGCAGGTGGCCGGGGCGCAGGTGCGCACGCTGCGCCACGGCATGGCCGGCGCCCCCGGGCTGGAGCTCTGGGGGCCCTACGAGTCCTACGAGCGCGTCCGCGAGTTCATATTGGAGGCCGGCCGGGAGCTCGGCCTCTTGCCCGTCGGCGCCCGGGCCTACTCGTCCAACACCTTGGAATCGGGTTGGATTCCGTCCCCGCTGCCGGCCATCTACTCCGGGGAAGAGCTTCGTCCGTACCGGGAATGGCTGGGTGCGGACAGCTACGAAGCTGTCAACGCCGTGGCCGGCAGCTTCGTCTCCGACAACATCGAGGATTACTACCTGAACCCGTGGGAGCTGGGCTACGGCTCGTTCATCAAGTTCGACCACGACTTCATCGGCCGCGAGGCGCTGGAGAAGATCGACGGCCAGGCGCAGCGGAAGAAGGCCACGCTGGCCTGGAACGCCGAGGACATGACCAAAATCTTCGCCTCGCTGTTCGACACGGAGGGAACGCCCTACAAGTACTTCGACCTGCCCAACGCCAACTACGGCTCCTCGAACTACGATTCCATTGTCGACGCCGGCGGCACGAACGTGGGCCTGTCCCTGTTCACCGGTTACAGCGCCAACGAGCGGCGGGCGCTGTCGCTGGCCACGGTCAACCCCGACGTGGAGATCGGCACGGAGGTGAACGTGGTCTGGGGCGAGCCCGACGGCGGCACCCGCAAGACCACCGTGGAACCGCACCGGCAGCTGGAAGTCCGGGCCGTGGTCAGCCCGGCGCCCTACTCCGTGACCGCGCGCAAGGAATACCGCGGCGGCTGGCGGACCGCCCAGGCCGTCTGAACCGGGGGACCGTCCCGCAGGCGGGGCCGGCCCCGTTCCTCTGGTGCCTCCGCGTCGGGCGGACGAAGGGCCGCCCGCCGCCGCGGTCAGCCCGCCGCCGTCGTCGTGGTTAGTGGCCTGCGGCGGCCGCCGCCTCGTCCAGGTGGGCGATGGCGCGGGTGTCTTGGAACGCGCGGACGCCTTCGATGCCCTGTTCGCGGCCGAAGCCCGAGTGCTTCATGCCGCCGAACGGCGCACGGAGGTCCAGGCGGGTCGCGCCGTGGTCGTTGACCCAGACGTAGCCGCAGACCAGCTGCGAGCCGACGGCGTTGGCCTTGTCCGTGTCCGCGGTCCACACCGAGCCGCAGAGGCCGGCCCAGGTGTCGTTGGCCAGGGCCAGTGCTTCCTCCTCGGTGTCGAAGGGGAGGATCGGGATGACCGGACCGAACTGCTCCTGCGTGACCACGCGCAGCTGCGGGTCCGGGTCGACCACCAACGCCGGCCGCAGGAAGTTGCCGCCCTGCAGCTCCGGGTCCGCCGGCAGTTCCCCGAATTCCCGGACGTCGGCCCCGGCGGCCTTCGCCTCGGCGATGATTTCTTCGACGAAGGTCTTCTGCGCAGGCTGGTGCAGCGGGCCCATGGTGGTTCCCTCGTCCAGGCCGTAACCGACGACGGCCTTCTCCAGCCGCTCGGACAGCCCGGCGACCAGTTCCTCCAGCCGGGAGCGGTGCACATAGATGCGCTTGGCGGCCATGCAGATCTGCCCGGTGGTGTCGAAGACCGCGGCATACAGCCGGTCCAGGTGCGTGTCGTCCAGGACGGCGTCCTCGAGGACCACCGCCGGGTCGTTGCCGCCGAGCTCCAAGGTGACCCGGGTCAGGCTCTTGGACGCCATCTCCATCATCTTCTTGCCGCCGCCCACGCTGCCGGTGAAGCAGACCTTCGCCACGTCGTCGTTCTGGATCAGGCCGCCCATCTCGCTGTCCTGGCCGGTGACAATATTCAGCACCCCCGGCGGCAGCTTTTCTGCCACGCGCTGCACTACCCGGGTGATTGCCAGCGGGGTGGTGGGCGGCGGCTTGACGATCGCGGTGTTGCCAGCCAGCAGGGCGTGCGGCAACGAGGCGCCCAGGATGGCGATGGGCCAGTTGAACGGAACGATCACCGTGACCACGCCCAGCGGCTGGTACGCCACCGAGGTGGTCACCGGGATGCCCGGGGCCGGTTCGAGGACCTTGCCCTGCTCCACCTCGTCCGCGAGCGCCAGGGCGAGCTGGAAGCGGATCTCGAAGACCAGGGCGTCCACCCAGGCCTCCATGCGGATCTTGCCGTTTTCCTGCGACAGGATCGCCGCGTCCTCATCACGGAGATCGGCGATGCCTTCGATGGCCGCGCCGAGGTGGGCGGCGCGCTCCTTGGCGCCGAGCGCAGCCCACGCCGGGAAGGCGGACTTCGCGGCGGCGACGGCGTCGGCCACATCCTGCCGGGTGGCGGCCGCCGCGTAGCCGACCACTGAACCCGGCTTGCCGGGGTCCGCTACCGCGTATTTTTCGCCGGAGTCCCGGACTTCGCCGCCGATATAGAGCCCGGTAGTGACCTGGCCGGTTTCGCCGGTAGCGCTTGCTACGTCAGTCATCTCGAAACACCTCTCTGTGTTTTGACCGTTCCGGCCCCATGCCGGAACTGCAGGAGCGACGTTCTTCAGCGTCGGCGCCCCCTGCCGGCTGAAGGCGACAACCTCAGAGCGTGGTGGGCGCCAGTTTCCCCTGCCTTCAGCTTTGCCTATCCGCGGGGGGAGTGCTAGGGGTTGGTGCGCCCTATTTTCCGGCTGGCGCCGCCCGCTTTAGTAGCCGCGGTACGGGTTTTCGTCCGTGCCGCCGCTGCGGCCCTGGTCGTAGCCTTCCTGCCAGGCTTGGTGCACGGAGGCCACCAGCCCGGCGAGCAGTTCGTAGGAAGGGTGGTCCGGTCCGATGTACACCATCTCTTCTCCGGCCCGGTTCAGGATGCTGTGGATGTGCGTGCTCATCGTGGTCTTTCCTTTGCAGTTCCGGGTATCTGCCGGCTGGGGTGACGCCACCCGTGGTGTCCTAGCTATTCTTGGGGGATGAGTGCTCCAGCACAATCAACCCTCGCGTTTGATGGCCGCTTCGCCCGCGAGCTTGTGGAGCTGGCCGTCCCCTGGCGGGCGCAGGAGGTCCCCGACCCGCGCCTGCTGGTTCTCAACGAGCCGCTGGCCGCCGAGTTGGGAATCGAGCCGGCCGCCCTGCGCAGCCCCGACGGGCTGCAGCTGTTGACGGGCAACCAGATCCCCGGTGGTGCCACTCCGGTGGCGCAGGCGTACGCCGGACACCAGTTCGGCTGGTACTCGCCCCGGCTCGGCGACGGGCGGGCGCTCCTGCTGGGCGAGCTGACCGATGCGGGCGGCCGGCTGCGCGACGTCCACCTCAAGGGTTCTGGGCCCACGCCGTTCGCGCGGGGCGGTGACGGCCAGGCCGCGGTGGGCCCGATGCTCCGCGAATACGTGGTCAGCGAGGCCATGCATGCCCTGGGCATTCCCACCACGCGCTCCCTCGCCGTCGTGGCCACGGGGCTCCCGGTTTACCGTGACACCGAGTTGCCGGGAGCCGTTCTGGTGCGGGTGGCCGGCAGCCATCTGCGTGTGGGAAGTTTCCAGTACGCCCGGGCCACGGGCGACGTCGACCTCCTGCGCCGGCTCGCCGACCATGCCATTGCCCGCCACCACCGGGCGGCCGCCGAGGCCGAGCACCCGTATCTGGCGCTGTTCCACGCCGTGATCGGCGCCCAGGCCTCGCTGGTGGCGCAGTGGATGCTCGTGGGATTCGTGCACGGGGTCATGAACACCGACAACATGGCGATCTCCGGTGAAACCATCGACTACGGGCCCTGCGCCTTCATGGACGCCTTCGATTCGGCCTCCGTCTACAGTTCCATCGACGAGGGCGGACGTTACGCGTACGCCAACCAGCCGCTTGCCGCCGAGTGGAACCTCGCCCGGCTCGCCGAGGCCCTCCTGCCGCTCCTGCACGACGATCAAGAGCAGGCGGCCGCCCTCGCGTCGGAAGCCTTGGGCGCCTTCAGGAGCGAGTACAGCGCCGCCTGGCTGGCCGGCGCGAGGAGCAAGATCGGCCTGGGCGACGGGGTCGATGCAGCGGCGGCCTCCCCGCTCGTGAACGACCTCCTGGCCCTGCTCCAGGCGGGCAAGGTAGACCACACGGCGTTCTTCCGCAGCCTCGGCGCGGCCGCCCGGGGCGAAACCGACGCGGCGCGGCGCCTGTTTCCGGACCCATCTGGGTTCGATGACTGGCTGGGGCGATGGCGTCCGCTCCGGCCGGACGCGGGTTTGCTGGACCGGGTCAACCCCGTCTACATTCCCCGCAACCACCTGGTCGAGGAGGCCCTCGACGCCGCCACGCACGGAGACTTGGACCCGTTGGACCGCCTCCTGGAGGCGGTGACCCGCCCCTACGACGAGCGCCCCGGTCTGGAGCGTTACGCAGCCGCTGCGCCGGAAGACTTCGGCGCGTACCGGACTTTCTGCGGGACGTGAGCGCCGCCGGCAAGACGCCGACGGGACGGGGGCCGATGCCCGGCAACACGGCGCCCGATGGCCGCGCCCGGCACCTAATTGTCGAAGGATATCGGCCACCGGTATTTGGCGTCCTTGCGGGGCGAATCCGCCCTTTTGGCCGGTTTGGCGGGCGGCAGCCGAATGTAACCGCGGGGTCGGCTCTGTAATATGGGCGCAGACTACAGCGACCGCGACGGAAGGGTGATTCTTTGTTGAGAGCTATCAGCTACAACCTGCGGAAACACAGTGCGAGCGCGGAACTCGAGGACCTGACCGACCGCTACGACGTCGACGTGATGTGCCTGCAGGAAGCGGACACGGAGAAACTTCCGCACACGCTGGGACACCTGCGGTTGGCCAATTCGACCAAGGGAAACAGGCTGGGACTGGCCGTCTATTACGACGAGAACCGGTTCTCCGCCCTCGATACCAACACCTTCGAACTCAAGAAGTCGCTGCACGATTACGTGCTTGCACCCGCCCACGAGCGGCTGCTCGGGGTCAAGATGGTGGACAACGAGAGCAAACACGAAATCGTCGTCGGCGACTTTCACGCCGCGCCGCTGACGGCCACCAACTCCCTGCGCCGGCATCAGATCAAGGCCGGCCACGAAGCGCTGCTGGGCATGGGCGGCACCGGCGAGCAGATGACACTGATGGTGGGGGACTTCAACTACCCCTTCTTCACGAAAAACCTGATTGCGCACCTGAAGGAAACGGGCTACGAGCTCACCCTGAGCAACCGCCGCACCTACACGCGCTACAAGCTGTTCCGTGGCCACTTCGACTTCGCCACGTCCCTGGGCCTGGACATTCAAAGCGTGGAAACCCTGCCGCGCGGCCAGTCCGACCACCTGCCGATCCTGGTGACGGCGGAATACGTGGACGAGAACCGCGAGGCCCGCGCCAGCTGACGGGTTCGCCATATTCCGCCAACTGGCGGTCGGCTGAAGGTCTGACAGACGAGAACCAGCGGAAGTGCATGCGCCGAATGGCTGCCGCGGCGGCGGAGGCCCGCCCGCCCCTTGCCGTCGCCTTGAAATTGGAGGCGACCAGTGTTGCCAAAATCAGCAACGCCCCCGCTGTTTGACCGGGGGCGAGTTCCTGATGAAGGACCAGCCATCCGGTGGCGGTGGCGACGACGGGACTCAACAGTCCCAGTAGCGACACGCTAAACGCCGGCAGCAGCTGCAGCCCGCGGAACCACAACGCGTAGGCCACAGCAGTTCCGATCACCGACAGGTAGATGTAGCCACCGATATTCGAACCGGTCAGCTGCGGCAGCGGGCCCTCCATGAGGAGGGCCAGCGGTGCCAGCAGCAAACCACCGGCCGTCAACTGCCAGCACGTAACGGCCAGAGCCGTATCCGGCTGCCCCCACTTCTTAGCCAGCACCAGGCCGGCGCCCATGGACAAGGTGCCGCCCAAGGCGGCCGCGACCCCCACCGCGTCGAGTCCGGCGTGTGATTGCAGCACTATCAGCGCGACGCCAAACAAGCCGACGGCCGCTGCAATGACCTTGGGGCCGGTCAGCCGCTCGCCGATCCAACGCGAGGCCAGGACAGCCACCAGCAAAGGCTGCACGGCGCCAATGGTCGCCGCCACTCCGCCGGGCAGCCGATGGGCGGCAATAAACAGCAGGGCGAAGAAAACGCCGATGTTCAGTGCGCCGAGCAGTGGGGCCTTCCACCACCAAGGGCCCTGCGGGAGCCGCCGGACAATCAACAGCAGGAGGAGCCCTGCAGGTAGCGCCCGCAGTGCCGCTGCTAGGAGCGGCTTGTCTGCAGGCAGCAGTTCGGTGGTGACCGCGTAGGTCGTTCCCCAGGTCAACGGGGCGAAGGCAGTGGCTGCCAGGAGGAGCCATCGATTGCTAAGCACTTAGCCAATATAGCTAAGCTCTTAGCGAATCGTCTATGCTGGATGCGTGGAAGACCCGGTAGCGAAAATTTTGGCGCAGTGGGCTGCGGAACGGCCCGACCTGGACGTTTCGCCTATGGCAGTGATTGGACGGATCACTCGCGCGTCGCGGAAGGTGGACGCCGTGCTGGCGGCAACGTTCGCCCGCCACGATCTCGATTCGGCCAGTTTTGACGTCTTGGCGACACTGCTGCGCTCGGGGAAGCCTTACACGCTCAGTCCACGGGAGCTGACCCAGGCCGCGATGGTGACCTCCGCCGCCATCGCCCAGCGCTTAAACCGACTGGAAGAGCGGCGGCTGGTCACAAGAACCAAAGACATCACGGACGGCAGGGGCAAGCAGGTTACCCTCACGCCCGCAGGGCGGGACCTCGTCAACAAGGCTCTGCCCGACCATGTGAACACCGAACGCGCCCTGCTCGCCGGATTGACTCGGACGGAACGCGACCAGCTCGCGCGCCTGCTGGCCAAGGTGGAGCAAGCGGCCGAAGCGCGCTGCTAGCCGACCGGTACGAAGTCGGCTCCTACAACGAGCACGACCGGAACGGTTCCGCGGTCCTCGTACCCGGCAGCGGTCCACTTCCTGCTGAAACCGCCCGGCTGACCGGTGGCCCGGGGTAGTGGTGGCCCCGGCCGTCTGGCAATGTTGGGGGTAGAGCCCGTCTGGAGAATTCCAGCCGTCGAGCACAAAGGAGATGACGCCATGAAGGATTCGGTTCTGCGGCACGAGCCCGTCCTTGACCGCACCAACCATGACGACGGCGGTGCTGCCGCGAGGGCGGACGGGGGTGCTGCCAGGGCAGACGGGGATGCCGCCGCGGCAGACGGCGGGAACACCGCCGTCGAGCCCCTCGCCGAACCCCAGGCGCCGGACATCAGCTTTGACGAGCAGTTCTACCCGGCCCGTCCCCGCTCGCTGCGCCCCACGGCCCGCCGCCGCCAGTTCGTCCCCGGCCAACCGCCGTTCGAGCCGGACGCGCGCAACAAGGTCTATGTGGAGTGGCTGCGCAACCAGTCCATGCTGGGCGACGCGAAGGTTTTGGGGCGCCAGCTCTCCGGGCAGGCCAGCATGTGGCAGAACCCGTTCGCGTACCCGAATCCGCGGGCGGCGGTGGAGCGGGCCTCGGTCTGGTTCACGGCCTACCCGCTGTCGCTGATCACCAGGCCCGGACAGACGTTCTTGGCGGCGCTGGGCGATGCCGCGCTCTGGGAGGCCTTCCAACAGATCGGCATCAAGGCCATCCACATCGGGCCGGTGAAGCTGGCCGGCGGCCTGACCGGCTGGAACCATACCCCCAGCGTGGACGGGCACTTCGACCGCATCAGCATGGCGATCGACCCGCTGTTCGGCACCGAGGACGAGTTCCGGAGCATGTGCGGGGTGGCCGCCGAACACGGCGGCACGATCGTGGACGATATTGTGCCCGGCCACACCGGCAAGGGAGCAGACTTCCGGCTGGCGGAGATGAACTTCCGCGACTATCCGGGCATCTACCACATGATCGACATCCCGGAGTCCGACTGGGACCTGCTGCCGGATGTCCCCGAGGGCGAGGACTCGGTCAATATCGACGTCGCGACCGAGCGCCGGCTCCAGCAGGCCGGCTACATCATCGGCGAACTCCAGCGGGTCATTTTCTACGAACCCGGCGTCAAGGAAACCAACTGGAGCGCCACCCCGCCGGTCCTGGACACCGAGGGCAAGGCCCACCGCTGGGTCTATCTGCACTACTTCAAGGCCGGCCAGCCGTCCATCAACTGGCTGGACCCCACCTTCTCCGGCATGCGCCTGGTGATGGGCGATGCCCTGCATTCGCTGGTGGACCTGGGGACCGGGGCGCTCCGGCTGGACGCCAACGGCTTCCTGGGCGTGGAGAAGAGCGCCGAGGAAACGCCGGGCTGGTCCGAGGGGCATCCGCTCTCAGCGGCGGCCAACCAGATCATCGGCAGCATGGTCCGCAAGGTCGGCGGCTTCACCTTCCAGGAGCTGAACCTCAGCATCGACGACATCAAGGCCACCTCCGAAACCGGCCCGGACCTGTCCTACGACTTCGTGACGCGCCCGGCGTACCACCACGCCCTGGTCACCGCGGACACCGAGTTTCTCCGGCTGACGCTGCGCCTGGCCATGGACATCGGCGTAGACCAGGCGTCGCTGGTGCACGCGCTGCAGAACCACGACGAGCTCACCTACGAACTGGTGCACTTCACCACCAAGCACAAGGACGACGTCTATGAGCTCGACGGCGAGGAGCTCACCGGCGCGGAACTGGCCCACAAGGTGCAGCAGACCCTGCGGGACGGGATCACCGGCGAAGCCGCCCCCTACAACCTGGTCTTCACCGCCAACGGAATCGCCTGTACCACGGCCAGCGTGATCACCGCGGTGCTGGGCATCACCGACCTGGATTCGATCACCGAAGAGCAGTCGGCCGAAATCTGCCGCGTGCACCTGCTGCTGGCCATGTACAACGCGCTGCAGCCGGGGGTCTTCGCGCTCTCCGGCTGGGACCTGTGCGGGATGTTGCCGCTGGAGCGCAGCCGGGTGGCCCGGCTGATGTCCCGGGGCGACACGCGCTGGATCAACCGCAGCGCCCATGACCTGATGGGTTTCGACCCGACAGCCGAGACGTCAACCTCCGGCATGCCCATGGGCAAGGCCCTGTACGGCACGCTGCCCGAGCAGCTCGAGGACGAAGCGTCGTTCGCCCGGCAGTTGGCCCGCATCCTGGCAGTCCGGGAAGAGCACGGCATCGCCAAGAGCGCCCTGATAGATGTTCCCGACGTCTCCCATCGCGGCATGCTGGTGATGGTCCACCAACTGGTCTCGGGCGGGCAAGAGGTCACGGTCCTGAACTTCTCCGGGCAGGAAATCGCCGGTACCGTCCGCTCCGAAGCCCTGGAGCTGGGCTCCGAAGTGACCGACGCGTTCAGCGGCGAAACCATCGGCACGGTGGACGACCTGCACAGCTTCTATCTCCACCTCGGACCTTACGCGGGCACCGCCTTGCTGATCGCGCCGCCGGCCCCGGAAACGGATGACGACGGCGACGCTCCCCAGGCGGGTGCCTGATCCGCTAGATCTCCCAGTCGCCGAGCCCCTCGGCGCCGTCGCCAAAGAAACCGCCGAAGCCTGCATTGTCCGCAAAGCCCTCACCGGCGGAGGCGACGGTGTCGCCGAATCCTTCCGCGGCGCCGGCCAGTCCTTCCCCGATGCCGGAGAATCCTTCCAGCAGGGGACCGGCGATGGCCGAGCCGACGAAGCCGGCGGCCACACCGGCCAGCAGGCCGGCGCCCAGGCCGCCCGCGGC